>QJYB01000067.1 GCA_003247835.1 Gammaproteobacteria bacterium
GAGAACACGCCCTTGAGACCGTTGTTCTCGACTTCCACCAGCCCGTCATCCCTCAGCGTGTACAGGGCGCCGGAAACCGGGTGACGCAACACCGTCATGTCTGCCCCACAGAAAAAACCGTCAACAGAGACGGTTATTCTACCGGCTTTCTGAGCCTTGCCAACAGGCCCCTTCCAGACGCATCGACGCATTGACCTCGCGGCAGCGGCTACCTACTCTCCGGACGAGACTTCCGACTGCCCGCTTCATGTCCGACTTTCCCGCATCGCCGCGAGACCTGACCGCCGACTGGCTGTCGGCCGCCACGGGGTCCGCGGTGAGCCGCTTCTCGATCGCGCCGCTGGGCGAGGGGCTCGGTGTCATCGGCCAGGTGACCCGTGTGCGCGCCGACACCGCGTCGGGTCCTGCAAGCTTCGTCGTCAAGTTCGCCTCGGAAAAGCCGGAGAACCGGGCCGTGGCCGAAACCTACGACATGTACGGCAGAGAGGTGCACTTCTATCGGTCGCTGTCCGCGCTGCTGCCCGTGCGCACACCCCATTGTTTCGCCGCGCACCACGATCCGGCGACCGGAGATTTCGTGCTGGTGCTGGAAGACCTGGCGCGCTGCCGGGTCGGCGATCAGATCCAGGGGGCGAGCCTGGAGGACGCCCGTGCGGTGGTCACGTCCCTCGCCAGTCTTCACGCCGCCACCTGGGAGCGGCCCGTAGAGGGCGTGCCTCCCCACGACGTTCCCGCCCAGCGTGAAGGTATCGCCGCCGGATTCCGCGCCGGCTGGCCCGTCGTCGAGGCGCGGCTGTCGGAAGTCATTCCGGAGGATGCGAGACCGCTGGCGCCCGCGCTGGCCGACCAGATCGGCACCCTGATCGGGGAACTCAGCCGATCGCCGCAGAGCGTGATCCATGCGGACGTGCGCCTCGACAACATCCTGTTCGACGGCGACGAGGTGGTGCTGGTGGACTGGCAATCCGTGTGTACCTCGAGCGGTGAACAGGATCTGGCGTACTTCCTGACCCAGAGCGTCGATGAGGCGCTGCTGGCGGCGCATCAGGAAGAGCTCATCGGGCTCTACCACGGCGAGCTGGTCGCCGCCGGCGTCACCGGGCACTCGCTGGCGGACTGTCGGGTCCGTTACGGGACCGCGGCCCTGTACCTGCTCTCCTGGGCCGTGCTCATCGCAGGCACGCTTGACATGGGCAATGAACGCGGCGAGCAGCTCGCGCGTACGCTGGTCAGACGCTCGTTCAGCGCAGTGCGCGCGCTCGGCGGATTCGAGCGTCTGCGCTGAACAGAGCCCGCACCGTCGCGCCGCTTTCCTCCGGTCAGTCGCCGGCGGTAAAGAAGTCCGCCCGCGCTGTCATGGTCTGATCGTAAACCGGCTCGGAGAGATCCACCCGGTACTTCGCGGTGTCGGCGGCAATGATGCCGAACCTGCCGATGTGTTCGCGCATTTCCTTGTACCAGCGGCTCTGGAAGTGACTGGCCAGCGTCTCCTCCGACTCCCAGCGCTCGAACACCCGGATCCGGCCGGGATGTCGGGGATCGGGAATCCAGTCGTAGTCCAGGCAACCCGGCTCGGTGAGCGCACCGGCAATGAGCGGCTCTGCCGCGGTAACCGCAGCCTCCACGTTCTCCGGCGGCAGATCGACCGTACCCGCGATGATGATTCTGGTTGTCACCGTGATCGAACCTCATCCAGAAAGAGGGTCCGTTTTATACCGGCGGCGGGAAACGCATGCAATGCATCGGCACGTCTCACCCGCGCCGGGTAGTCACTGGACTCTCACCAGAGCCGATGGCAGGCTCCCGATCGGTGCGCGGGCGTGTCAGTCACGAAAGGGGGTGCCGTGAACAAGACACCGAACCATCAGCTCAGCCGGCAGAAATGCCCGGTGACACTTTCGGACGTCGACCTGTTCGCGCCGGGTGCTCAGGAGCACTGGTACGAGGCTTATCCGATTCTGCACGCCGAAGCGCCCGTGGTCCGCCTCCCCGGCGAAGGACTGAAACCCGGCAGCGACGGCTTCATCCTGACACGCTATACGGACATCAACCGGGTGGTGCGCGATCCGGAGCGCTTTCCGCCAACCATCGGGCTCGCCATCGGCGCGCTCCTGAAGACAGGCGTTGCGCCGGAATCGGCACCGCGGACGAATGCGATGATCGCCTCCATGGCGACCCTGCGACCCACCCACGCGCTGTACCGCGCCCACCGTCAGGAGCTGACGGACCCGTGGGTCGGCCCGGGTGCCATCCGCCACGAGACGATGATCCGGAGGCACGTCGACGAGCTCATCGATCAATGGATCGGCCGGGGTGAGGTGGAGTTCGTCTCGGAGTTCGCCCGGCCCCTGCCGCAGAGGGTGATGGCGTCCGTGCTCGGCTTTCCGCTCGAGGACATTCCCCGGCTCGCCGAGTGGGGAACGGCACAGGTCGAGGCATTCGTTCACGGTAGAGGCCACCGGAACCTGCTCACCGAGGAGCAGCTCGCCGCTCAGTTCGAGCGGCTCGATGGCTTCAAGGCTTACGTGCATGAGAAAGTGCAGGAGAAACGCCGCGCGCCCGGCGACGACATGATCAGCTGGCTGTGCGAGGTGGAGTATCAGGCACTCGGCAGAAAACTGACTGACATGGAAGTCAACGGCGTCGTCTACGCGATGGTCATCGGCGGCCTGGAAACCACCCAGTACGCACTGGAAGAACAGGCGCAGATACTCTGCGAGCACCCGGAGCTGTTCCGCGCGATCAGCAACGATCGGAAGCTGATCCGGCCGTTCACCGAGGAGTGCCTGCGCCTGCGCTCGCCGACACAGGGACTGTCCACCAGGGTCACGAGTCGGGACGAGGTGTTTCAGGGTGTCGCCGTTCCCGCCGGTTCCCTGCTGCACCTCCGCTTCGCCGCGGGAAACGTGGATCCGGAGGAATGGGAGTGTCCCTACGAGCCGCAACTGGATCGCAGAGCGGTGACCCGGCACCTCGCGTTCTCGGCGGGTCCCAGAGTCTGCCCCGGCGCTGGCATATCGCGGCTCGAGCAGACCATCGCCTGGAACCGTCTCCTCGATCGGCTGGACAGTATCAGCTACGCGCCGGGTAACACCTTCGAGCACCAGGGAGGCATCATGCTCGGTACTCTGTCGCTCACGCTCAACTTCGAGAGAAAGGAGGAAACATGATCAGCAGCGGACCCGTGGAAGACAGGCTCGCCATTCGCGAGCTGGTGGAGTCCTATAACGATGCCGTCATGCGCTTCGACGGCGAGGCCTGGGCGTCGAACTGGCGCGACGATGCCAGCTGGACGCTGCCCGGTGTCGGTGAGATCCAGGGAAAGGACAGGTTCTTCCCGGTCTGGCAGCAGGCCATGAGCGCCTTCTCCTTCGTCGGCTTCTTCGCCTCGGCGGGACCCATCCACGTCGACGGTGACACGGCCCGGGGCACCTGGTACCAGCAGGAGTTTCTGCACCAGAAGGACGGCGTGAAACGCACGATCACCGGACGCTATCAGGACGAGTACCTGAAGGCGGACGGCCGCTGGTACTTTCAGAAACGCGTCTACGAAGTGCTCAACGCCGAAGAGTCCGCGTCCGCCCCGGACTGAGGTCGCTCAGGCCCGCCATACCCGTTTGTTCATCGAGCCGAACATCTCGGAGAGCTCCACCCGCGACGGTGTGATCCGCACCGGCAGAAAATTGGGGTCCTCCGGTCCGGTCGAGCCGAACTGTGTCAGATCGTAGTCGATGACCTCCCACGCGTGCCGTCTGCTCGGCAGATCGGTGATGAGCTCGCCGGTGCCGCGCACCATCACATGGACGAACTCGGGCGGCCCGACCTGGTACTGAATGTCGACGTTGGGATTGGCCTTGAGCTGCTGCGCCTTGGGCGAATCCGGACCGGTGGCGAACCACAGCACCTCTCCGTCCCAGGTCGGATGCACGATCCGCACCCGAGGCTCATCGCCGCACACGGTGGCCACCGCACACCAGATGGCTTTCTTGCTCGCCGCGTCCACCGCAGCGAAGAATTCCGTCTTCTCCGCATCGCTGACTTTGTGCATGTGTGTGATCTCCTGTGGTTCGAGACTGCGTGGATTACGGTTGCTGAGCGGCCCGGCCGCTGATGTCCGCGGCCCAGCGGCGCGCCGGCTCGCCTGAAACCCATGTCAGCGCATTCCGCAGTAGCCGGCGAAAGCCCTCATTGGCATATGCCGACGGACCATCACCCAGATCGGTCGCCACGACCGGACTCGAGCCGGCCGCGTTGGCCCACACGACCAGATCGCTGCCCGGAGGGTGATCCCATGTCGCCTGTTCTGCAGAAGGTGCGAGCGGCGGCGGGCTGAAGTTACCGGCGACGAAGTCGTACCCGGCGCGCATGAGCGGCAGCACCGATGACTCGAATCCGGTCGTCTTCAGGTACAGCTCGTCCGTGATCTCGAAACCGGCCTCGAGGCCGTCGAGAACCGGGTGGTTTCCCTGCGGGTGCAGATGCACCGTCGCGTTCGGCAGCGGCCCGTGCCCGCCCCGGTATCCGGAACCGGGCACGACGGTACCATCGAGGGTGCCCTGCCGGAGCATGAATGAGGTGCCGCTGATCCGCCGCCAGAGCGGCCAGTACGGCCAGGAAACAGTTGCGTGATTGAGCAGCACCAGTCCGGTACCCCGCGCCAGCAGACCCTCGACGGCGATCCGGAACCGCTCGGGCGGCGCGCCATCGGCACCGGCACGATCGTGCACCAGGCCGATGCCCGGAATGCCGGACATGTCGTAGAAGAGCACGGCGTCGTACTCGCCCGCAGACTCCGGTTGCAGAACGATCTGCGCCGCCGGCTGATCCACCAGCGTCGGGTTCACACCCGGCATGGCGTCGAACATCTCGAGAAAGGCGTTGTGGTCGAAGGCGTGCCCCCTGGTCACGACCAGCACCTCGAGGCTCATCACGCACTCCTGGACGCAGGTCGGTTCAAGTCGGCTGCCCGCCGGCAACGTCCAGAAACTGACCGGTGATCCACTCGGCTGCCGGTGAGGCGAAGAATACCGCGGCGGCGGCGCAGTCTTCCGGCCGCCCGGTGCGGCCGAGCGGAATCGCTTTCGCCATCTGCCGTTCTGCATCGGACGCCGAGATCCGCATGGTTTCCGTGAGCATGTCGGTCACGACCACGCCCGGGGCGATGCAGTTCACCGTGATGCCTCGCGGGGCCAGCTCAACGGCCAGGGTCCGGGTCATGCTGATCATGCCCATGTTCGCTGCGGAGTAGACACCGAAGCCCGGTGACGGCCGGTGGGCGGCGATGGAGATGATGTTGATGATCCGA
>QJYB01000035.1 GCA_003247835.1 Gammaproteobacteria bacterium
TCGAGATGGTGATGCCGGGCGACAACGTGAACATGACGGTGACGCTGATCAGCCCGATCGCGATGGAGGAAGGCCAGCGTTTCGCCATCCGCGAAGGCGGCAGAACCGTCGGCGCCGGTGTCGTGACCGCCATCAAGGAGTGACTTAACAAGAGGTGTCTCAAGTAAGTAAGCGCTTGCTACGACGCCTCGTCCGAGCAGGAATAAAGGCCAGTAGCTCAATTGGCAGAGCAGCGGTCTCCAAAACCGCAGGTTGGGGGTTCGATTCCCTCCTGGCCTGCCAGACAGGTACTAAACGTTGACAACGAGTACAGAAACACCCGGACAGGCCCTGGACTGGCTGAAGTGGATCGTCGTGATCGGCATCCTCGCAGCCGGGGTGTTCGGGAACTGGTATTACCAGGATCAGTCTCTACTGATGCGGGTGGTGGCGCTTCTGGTGCTGGGTCTGGCGGCCTTCGGGATCACGATCCAGACGGTGAAAGGTCGAGCCGCCTGGACGCTGATCAAGGAGGCGCGGGGTGAGATCCGGCGGGTGGTCTGGCCGACCTGGAACGAGACGTCTCAGACGACGCTGATCGTGCTGGTGCTGGTGCTGATCTTTTCACTGCTCCTGTGGTTGCTCGACTCCGGTCTGAGCTGGGTCGTTTCGTTGGTGCTCGGCTAGACAAGGTTTGAGGTTGAAATGGAAGATCCGCTAGACCAGGACACTCAGACGGGTACCGAAAACCCGGCTGAGGAGCAGGCTGCTCCGGCCCGGAACGTCAATCCGAACATGCGATGGTATGTCGTTCACGCCTATTCGGGCTTCGAGAAGAACGTGGCCCGCACCCTGAAGGAGCGGGTGCAGCTGTCGGCGCTGAAGGAGTTTTTCGGCGAGATTCTCGTGCCTACGGAAGAGGTGGTGGAGATGCGGGCCGGTCAGAAGCGCCGCAGTGAGCGCAAGTTCTTCCCCGGCTACGTCCTCGTGCAGATGGAGCTGAACGACGATACCTGGCATCTGGTCAAAGAGACGCCGCGGGTGATGGGCTTCATCGGAGGCAAAGCGGATCAGCCCGCGCCTCTAACGGAAGCGGAGGCGAACGCGATTCTGGACCGGGTGGCTGCGGGCAGCGAAAAAGCGACGCCGAAGACGATCTTCGAACCCGGCGAGGTCGTGCGCGTGATCGACGGTCCGTTCAACGACTTCACCGGCGTCGTGGAAGAGGTCAACTACGAGAAGAACCGGCTGCATGTGGCGGTCACTATTCTCGGACGTTCCACACCGGTAGAGCTCTCCTTCGACCAGGTCGAGAAGGGCTGAGGATTCTGTGTAATGCGTCCGCCACGTGTCCACGGGGCGGGGGCTGGAAAAGGGGAGTGACGTCTTGGAATAGAGGCGCACGTTGGCACCCACAAGGAGAAACTGATGGCTAAAAAAGTAGAGGCCTATATCAAGCTGCAGGTTGCAGCAGGTCAGGCCAACCCCAGTCCGCCGGTCGGCCCCGCGCTTGGCCAGCACGGCGTGAACATCATGGATTTCTGTAAGGCGTTCAATGCTCAGACCCAGAGTCTGGAGCAGGGAATGCCTATTCCGGTGGTGATTACGGTTTACGCGGACCGCTCGTTCACCTTCGTGACGAAGACACCACCGGCGGCAGTGCTGCTCAAGAAAGCAGCCAAGATCGCCTCGGGCAGCCCGACCCCCAACACCAAGAAGGTGGGTAAGGTGACCCGGGCGCAGCTGGAGGAAATCGCCACGCTGAAGATGCCTGATCTGACCGCAGCAGACATGGATGCGGCCGTGCGAACCATCGCCGGCAGCGCCCGGAGTGCCGGTATCGAAGTGGAGGGCGTGCAATGACCAGGCTGACGAAGCGGCAGAAAGCCGTTGCCGAAAAAGTGGATCGGGAAAGGGCGTATGCCATCGACGAAGCGGTTAGCGTGCTGAGCGAACTCGCCCGTTCGAAGTTCACCGAGTCGTTCGACGTTTCCATCAATCTGGGCGTCGATCCCCGGAAATCCGATCAGGTGGTTCGTGGAGCGACCACCTTGCCTCACGGCACGGGCAAGACCGTGCGCATCGCCGTGATTGCGCAGGGTGACAATGCGGACAAGGCGACCGCGGCAGGCGCGGATCTCGTCGGTTTCGAGGACCTGGCGGAGCGGATCAAGGGCGGCGATCTGGACTTCGACGTGCTCATCGCTACGCCGGATGCCATGCGCCTGGTAGGCCAGCTCGGCAAGATTCTGGGCCCGCGCGGCCTGATGCCGAACCCGAAGACCGGCACCGTGACTCCGGACGTGGAAACCGCGGTGCGCAACGCCAAAGCCGGTCAGGTGCAGTTCCGCACGGATAAGGCAGGAATCGTTCACGGGCGCGTTGGCCAGGTCGGCTTCGACAGCGCCAAGGTGAAGGAAAACGTTCGAGCGCTGCTTGAGGACCTGAAGAAGGCCAAGCCAGCCTCGGCGAAAGGCGTGTATCTGAAGAAGATCACGCTGTCGACCACGATGGGTCCTGGTCTCAACATCGACCAGGCATCGCTGGAGGTCTGATACGGACCAAGACTCCGCCGTGAAACCGGTGGGGCGAAAGGAATTTGAAGGGCCGGGCGAGAGCCCGGTGCCGTCAAAAACCACAGGACGGCAACCGCGGATCGGTTGCTTGGGAGTTCGGCTCTGCCGAACGGGTGCCGATCCGGCACACCAGGCAAACGGTCGACGTCGTTGGCGTTAAACCCGCAAGGATCCTGTGTAGACGGTGTTACCTGTTATGTGTGCGTTATGCGCTCGAATGGGGTCGCCGTGCAGGGGATGTGAGCCGCAAGCTCTCATCCGAACGGAACGCGTCGATCCCTGACAGGAGAAACGCACAGGAGAAACCATGGCATTAAGACTTGAAGACAAACAAGCGATTGTTGCCGAGGTTAACGAAGCCGCATCGAAAGCGCTGTCAGCCGTTGTCAGTGATTATCGTGGGCTCACCGTCGAGCAGATGACTGTCATGCGCGCCAAAGCGCGTGAGTCGGGCGTCTATCTGCGTGTGATCCGCAATACGCTGGCCAGACGTGCCATCGAAGGAACCGAGTACGAGTGTCTCAAGGAGATGCTGGTCGGTCCGACGATGTTCGCGTTTTCGCAGGAAGACCCTGGTTCTGCGGCCCGGCTGCTGAAGGATTACGCCAAAGAGTTCGAGAAGCTCGAAATCAAAGCCCTCTCCATTGGCGGAAAGCTTCTCGGCCCGGGTGACATCGATCGTGTCGCCAAGCTGCCGACCCGTGACGAAGCGCTTGCGCTGCTCATGGCGGTCATGCAGGCACCCGTCACCAAGCTCGCCCGCACCCTGAATGAGGTGCCCGGCAAGCTGGTTCGGACCCTGGCAGCGGTACGTGATCAGAAAGCTGCGGCCGGCGAACAGGCCGGATGAGCGCAGCTGGCGGTTTTCGGAATAACAGGTAACGGATAGAGGCTCCCCGGAGCATCAGGAGAAAGAAATGGCACTGTCCAAAGACGACATTTTGAACGCCATCGCAGAGATGAGCGTGATGGAAGTGGTCGAGCTCGTCTCGGCCATGGAAGACAAGTTCGGCGTATCCGCCGCTGCCGCCGTTGCTGCAGCACCAGTTGCAGCTGCCGGCGACGCCGGTGGTGCGGCCGCGGAAGAGAAGGACGAGTTCGACGTCGTTCTGTCCTCTTCCGGCGAGAAGAAGGTCAACGTGATCAAGGTGGTGCGTGCGCTCACCGGTCTGGGCCTGAAGGAAGCCAAGGCACTGGTCGACGAAGCTCCCTCCTCCATCAAGGAAGGGGTTTCCAAGGCCGAAGCGGAAGACTTCAAGAAACAGCTCGAAGAAGCTGGCGCAACGGTTGAGCTCAAGTAAGCAGACGCCGACCTTGAGTAGAACAACGATCGGCTGGACGAACCTGTGGAGCTGCTCCGCAAGGCGTCCGGCCTTTCGTCGTTGGGGCTGCAGGACCGGGAAGGAAGCCCCGAAAAACGGACTCGATGGGTCCGATCGGACCTCTCCAGTGAGGTCCCGCGAAATCGCGGACATTGAATAGGTAGACAGGCTCTTATCGAACAACCGGCATAAAAGCTCTGAAGCGTCGTAGTGATACGAGTGAAACCGCGTCGAGCGTGTCCGGAGACAGACGGACACAACAGCTCTGAAGCATCGTAGTTGATGCGGGTGAAATTGCGCTGGGCGTGCCGGGTGTATAGAGAGACAGGAGATTCGAATGGCTTACAGCTTTACCGAGAAGAAACGCATCCGTAAGGACTTCGGGAAACTACCCGGGGTAATGGAACTGCCGTACCTTCTCTCGATCCAGGTGGATTCTTACGACAAGTTTCTCCAGCTGGATAAAAAACCGGGTGGCCGGGAAGAAGCGGGGCTTCACGCCGCGTTCCGTTCCGTGTTTCCCATTGTCAGCTATTCGGGCAGCGCTGCACTCGAGTATGTGGAGTACCGGCTCGGCGAGCCTGCTTTCGACGTCAAGGAGTGCGTGCTGCGTGGAATCACCTATGCTGCGCCGCTTCGCGTCAAGGTCCGGCTGATCATCTACGACAAGGAATCGAGCAACAAAGCGGTCAAGGACGTCAAGGAGCAGGAAGTCTACATGGGCGAAATTCCGCTCATGACCGAGAACGGCACCTTCGTCATCAACGGCACCGAGCGGGTCGTGGTTTCCCAGCTGCACCGCTCTCCGGGCGTGTTCTTCGATCACGACCGTGGCAAGACCCACTCGTCGGGCAAGCTGCTCTACTCCGCACGGGTGATTCCCTACCGTGGTTCGTGGCTCGACTTCGAGTTCGATCCGAAGGATTGCGTGTTCGTCCGGATCGACCGCCGGCGCAAGCTGCCTGCCACCATCATTCTGCGGGCTCTCGACTTCACATCGGAGCAGATCCTCGAGATGTTCTTCGAGAAGAACATCTTCCACGTGAAGAAAGACGGCTTCTCCGTGGACCTGCGCGCGGACCGTATGCGTGGTGACGTCTCATCTTTCGACATCACCGACAAGGACGGTAACGTGCTCGTCGAGGTGGGCCGGCGGATCACCGCGCGCCATGTGCGGTTGCTGGAGGAAAGCGGGCTCAAGCGCCTCGATGTCCCGCGCGAGTACATGCTCGAAAGGGTGACCGCGCGCGACCTGGTCGATGAGGAGAGCGGAGAGATCATCCTGCCCTGCAACTCGATCATCACCGAAGAAGTGCTGGACATGCTGCTGGAACGGGGCGTGAAGGAGATCGAGACGATCTACACCAACGACCTTGACCAGGGGCCGTACATTTCCGACACGCTGCGCATCGATTCCACCACCAACCGCCTGGAGGCGCTGGTGGAGATCTACCGCATGATGCGTCCCGGTGAACCGCCGACCAAGGAAGCGGCTGAAAACCTGTTCACCAACCTGTTCTTCTCTCCTGAGCGGTACGATCTGTCTGCGGTCGGCCGGATGAAGTTCAACCGCCGCCTCGGCCGCGAAGGCATCGAGGGCGAAGGCATCCTCGACGCTCAGGACATTATCGATGTGCTGAAGACGCTGATCGACATCCGCAACGGTAACGGCTCGGTGGACGACATCGATCACCTGGGCAACCGGCGGGTGCGGTCCGTGGGTGAAATGGCCGAGAACGCGTTCCGCGTCGGCGTGATCCGTGTAGAGCGGGCGGTCAAGGAGCGTCTGTCTCTGGCGGAATCCGAAGGACTCATGCCGCAGGACATGATCAACGCCAAGCCCGTGGCCGCTGCGATCAAGGAGTTCTTCGGCTCGAGCCAGCTGTCGCAGTTCATGGACCAGAACAATCCCCTCTCCGAAGTGACGCACAAGCGTCGCGTCTCCGCGCTCGGCCCGGGTGGTCTGACCCGGGAGCGGGCAGGATTCGAGGTGCGAGACGTGCATCCCACCCACTACGGGCGGGTCTGTCCCATCGAAACGCCGGAAGGTCCGAACATCGGACTGATCAACTCCCTGGCAACCTATGCCCAGACCAACGAGTACGGTTTCCTGGAGACGCCGTACCGTCGGGTGGAGAACGGCAAGGTGACCGACAAGATAGACTTCCTGTCGGCCATAGACGAGGCGGAGTACGTGATCGCCCAGGCGAGCGCGCCGCTCACCGACAGCCGCGAGTTCGCCGAAGAGCTGGTCGACGTCCGTCACCAGAACGAGTTCACCAAGACGGCACCAGAGAACGTGGACTACATGGACGTATCGCCCAAGCAGGTGGTATCCGTGGCCGCGTCGCTGATTCCGTTTCTCGAGCACGACGACGCCAACCGGGCGCTCATGGGTTCGAACATGCAGCGTCAGGCGGTGCCGACGCTGCGCGCGCAGACCCCGCTGGTCGGTACGGGCATGGAACGGAACGTCGCCCGCGACTCCGGCGTCTGTGTCATAGCCAGCCGCGGAGGCGTGGTCGACTCGGTCGATGCGGGACGGATCGTCATCCGGGTAGCGGACGATGAAACGGAAGCTGGTGAAGCTGGTGTGGACATATACAACCTGACCAAGTTCACCCGGTCGAACCAGAACACCTGTATCAACCAGCGGCCGCTGGTGACTCCGGGTGACGTCATCGCCCGGGGAGACATTCTGGCGGATGGACCGAGCTGTGACATGGGTGAGCTGGCGCTCGGTCAGAACATGCGCATCGCGTTCATGCCGTGGAACGGCTACAACTACGAGGACTCCATCCTCGTCTCCGAGCGTGTGGTGCAGGAAGACCGCTTCACCAGCATTCACATCCAGGAGCTGACCTGCATTGCCAGGGACACCAAGCTCGGACCGGAAGAGGTCACCTGCGATATTCCCAACGTCGGTGAAGGTGCGCTGTCGAAGCTCGACGAGTCGGGCATCGTCTACATCGGTGCGGAAGTGAAGGCCGGTGACATTCTTGTCGGCAAGGTTACGCCGAAAGGTGAGACCCAGCTCACGCCGGAAGAAAAGCTGCTGCGGGCCATCTTCGGTGAGAAGGCGTCGGACGTGAAAGACACCTCCCTCCGTGTGCCGACCAGCGTCAAGGGCACCGTTATCGATGTCCAGGTTTTCACCCGTGATGGTGTGGAGAAGGACCAGCGGGCCAAGGATATCGAGCGTACCCAGCTCGCTCAGATCCGTAAGGACCTGGACGATGAGTACCGGATCGTTGAGAGCGCGACTTACGAACGTCTGAGCCGGGCACTGGTCGGCCAGAAGGCGGCGAGCGCACCAGGCAAGTCCAAGGGGCTCACCGTCGACGAGGAGTATCTGTCCGGTCTAGGTAAGGACGACTGGTTCAAGATCCGGATGTCGGACGACGATCTGAACGCCGCGCTGGAACGTGCCGAAGCGCAGCTTTCCGAGCGGAAAGCGCGTCTGGATGCCATTTACGCGGACAAGCGGCAGAAGCTCGAGTCAGGCGACGACCTGGCGCCGGGCGTACTGAAGATCGTCAAGGTCTATCTGGCGATCAAGCGCCGCATCCAGCCGGGCGACAAGATGGCTGGTCGCCACGGAAACAAAGGCGTCATCTCCGTCATCATGCCGGTGGAGGACATGCCGTTCGACGAGAACGGCGAGCCGGTGGACATCGTACTGAACCCGCTGGGTGTGCCGTCGCGCATGAACGTGGGCCAGATTCTGGAAACCCACCTCGGCTGGGCGGCCAAGGGCATTGGCGAGCAGATCGGGCGCATGGTGGATGCGGAGAAGAAAGCGGCCGAGATCCGCGACTATCTGGAGCAGGTCTATAACGCCATCGGCGAACGGAAGGAAGACCTGAAGTCGCTCAAGGAGTCGGAGATCCTGGAGCTCGCCGGTAACCTGAGAAACGGGGTCCCCATGGCCACACCGGTATTCGACGGTGCCGCTGAAGCCGAGATCAAGCAGATGCTGGAGCTCGCCAGCCTGCCGACGGGCGGTCAGACCACGTTGTGGGACGGGCGGACCGGCGCGCAGTTCGATCGACCGGTCACGGTTGGCTACATGTACATGCTGAAGTTGAACCACCTCGTGGACGACAAGATGCATGCACGCTCCACCGGCTCCTACAGCCTGGTGACCCAGCAGCCGCTGGGTGGTAAGGCCCAGTTCGGCGGGCAGCGATTCGGCGAGATGGAGGTCTGGGCGCTGGAAGCATACGGCGCGGCCTACACCCTGCAGGAAATGCTGACGGTGAAGTCGGATGACGTGAGTGGCCGGACCAAGATGTACAAGAACATCGTGGACGGTGACTTCAGGATGGAGCCGGGTATGCCGGAGTCGTTCAACGTCCTGGTGAAGGAGATCCGCAGCCTGGGCATCGACATCGAGCTGGAAAGCGAATGAGTGCCGCGGAGCGGCACTTTAGCAGTTCGGCCGGTGGCCGAACTGCGCCGTCGCCAGACGGTATGTGCAACGTGGCAGTGAACAGATTTACGCAACTCAAATCCAGAGTGGAGGAGAGAACTTGAAAGACCTACTCAATCTGCTGAAGTCTCAGGGCAGCGTCGATGATTTCGATGCGCTTCGAATCGGCCTGGCATCACCGGACATGATCCGGTCCTGGTCCTTCGGAGAAGTGAAGAAGCCCGAGACCATCAACTACCGTACGTTCAAGCCGGAGCGTGACGGACTGTTCTGTGCGCGCATCTTCGGCCCGATCAAGGATTACGAGTGCCTGTGCGGCAAGTACAAGCGGCTCAAGCATCGCGGTGTGATCTGCGAGAAGTGTGGCGTCGAGGTGACACTCACGAAGGTACGCCGCGAACGGATGGGGCACATCGAGCTGGCCAGCCCGGTGGCGCATATCTGGTTCCTCAAGTCTCTGCCTTCCAGAATCGGCCTGCTGCTCGACATGACGCTTCGCGATATCGAGCGGGTGCTGTACTTCGAGTCCTTCGTGGTGATTGATCCGGGCCTCACCGACCTGGAAGCGGGTCAGCTCCTCACCGACGAGGAGTACTTTCAGAAGCTGGAGGAATTCGGCGACGAGTTCGACGCCCGCATGGGTGCGGAAGCCATCGAAGCTCTGCTCCTGAGTCTCGATCTGAGTGGCGAGATCGCGCGGCTCAGAGAAGAGATTCCGGCCACCAACTCGGAAACCAAGATCAAGAAGCTCTCCAAGCGGCTCAAGCTCATGGAGGCGTTCGTCGAGTCCGGCAACAAGCCCGAGTGGATGATCCTCTCGGTGCTGCCCGTTCTGCCGCCGGATCTCCGGCCGCTGGTTCCGCTCGACGGTGGTCGCTTCGCGACATCGGATCTGAACGACCTGTATCGCCGGACCATCAACCGGAACAACCGCCTGAAGCGGCTGCTCGACCTCTCGGCTCCGGACATCATCGTCCGCAACGAGAAACGCATGCTGCAGGAGGCGGTGGATGCGCTGCTGGACAACGGCCGGCGCGGTCGGGCCATCACCGGGTCGAACAAGCGTCCGCTGAAGTCTCTGGCTGACATGATCAAGGGTAAGCAGGGGCGCTTCCGGCAGAACCTGCTGGGCAAGCGTGTGGACTACTCCGGCCGGTCCGTGATCGTGGTTGGTCCGACCCTGAAGCTGCATCAGTGCGGGCTGCCGAAAAAGATGGCGCTCGAGCTCTTCAAGCCGTTCATTTTCGGCAAGCTGGAAGCCCGGGGACTCGCCACCACCATCAAGGCTGCCAAGAAGATGGTGGAGCGGGAAACGCCGGAGGTCTGGGACATCCTGGCCGAGGTCATCCGCGAGCACCCCGTGCTGCTGAACCGCGCGCCGACCCTGCACCGACTTGGTATTCAGGCGTTCGAGCCCGTGCTCATCGAAGGCAAGGCCATTCAGCTGCACCCGCTGGTCTGCACGGCGTACAACGCGGACTTCGACGGTGACCAGATGGCCGTGCACGTGCCACTGACCCTGGAAGCCCAGCTCGAGAGCCGTGCGCTCATGATGAGCACCAACAATATCCTGTCGCCTGCTTCCGGCGAGCCCATCATCGTGCCATCCCAGGACGTGGTGCTCGGGCTCTACTACATGACCCGGGAGCGGATCAACGCGAAGGGTGAGGGCATGGCGTTTGCCGACCTGGCGGAGGTCGATCGTGCTTATCACGCGGGGCAGGTGAGCCTGCACGCACGTGTGAAGGTGCGTCTCGAAGAACATGTCGAGGACGAGGATGGCAGCATCCGGTCGCAGACCAGTCTCTACGACACCACAGTGGGTCGGGCTCTGTTCTATCAGGTAGTGCCCAAGCTCCTACCCTTCGATCTCGTCAACAGGCCGCTGGATAAAAAGGCGATTTCGAATCTGATCAACACCTGTTATCGCAACGTCGGGCTGAAGGAAACGGTCATCTTCGCCGACCAGCTGATGTACACAGGTTTCGCCCACTCCACGGCGTCCGGTGCGTCCATCGGTGTGGATGACTTCGTGATTCCGGAAGCGAAGGCGAACATTATTGCGGATGCCGAGGCCGAAGTGGCCGAGATCGAGTCTCAGTACTCCTCCGGTCTGGTGACCCAGGGAGAGAAGTACAACAAGGTGGTCGACATCTGGTCCCGCGCCAACGACCTGGTTGCCCGCTCCATGATGGAAGGCATCTCCAAGGAAGACGTGGTCAACCGTGATGGTGTAGAGGAGCAGCAGGCTTCCTTCAACTCGGTCTACATCTACGCTGACTCCGGCGCACGAGGCTCACCGGCTCAGATCCGCCAGCTGGCGGGGATGCGGGGGCTGATGACCCGTCCGGATGGCAGCATCATCGAGAACGCCATCACCGCCAACTTCCGCGAAGGGTTGAACGTGAACGAGTACTTCATCTCGACGCACGGCGCCCGGAAAGGTCTCGCGGACACGGCGCTGAAGACGGCCAACTCCGGTTACCTGACGCGCCGTCTGGTAGACGTTGCCCAGGACGTGGTAATCACCGAGATCGACTGCGGTACCGATGATGGCCTTCTGGTATCCGCGATCATCGAGGGTGGTGACGTGGTCGAGCCGCTGGGCGATCGGGTGCTGGGACGCATCGTCGCCCAGCCGGTGTACGAGGCGGACGAGAAGACGGTGCTCATTGCAGAAGGCACCATGCTCGACGAGTTCTGGGTCGACCAGCTCGACAGCCTGGGTGTGGACGAGATCGTCGTGCGGTCTGCCATCACCTGCGAGACGAAGTTCGGCGTCTGCTCGGCCTGCTACGGTCGGGATCTGGCGCGAGGGCATCAGGTGAACGTCGGTGAGGCGGTTGGCGTGATCGCCGCTCAGTCCATCGGCGAGCCGGGTACTCAGCTCACCATGCGGACCTTCCACATCGGTGGTGCCGCCTCCCGGGCAACTGCCATCGACAGCATTCAGGTGAAGCACGGCGGCAGTATCCGTCTGCACAACCTGAAGACGGTGACGCGGGATTCGGGTGAGCTCGTCGCGGTTTCCCGTTCGGGGGAGATCGCGGTGGCCGACGACAACGGCCGTGAGCGTGAGCGCTACAAGCTGCCCTACGGTGCGGTGATCTCCGTGGACGAGGGCGATCTGGTCGAGGCCGGACAGGTCATCGCCCAGTGGGACCCCCACACCCATCCCATCGTTGTGGAAGTGGCGGGCACCGTTCGCTTCGAAGACATGGAAGAAGGTCTTTCAATCAACCGGCAGACGGATGAGCTGACCGGCCTGACCAACATCACAGTTCTCGATCCGAAAGATCGGCCCAGTTCGGGCAAGGATCTGCGCCCGGCGGTCAGCCTGGTGGACGGCAAGGGCAAGGAAGTGATGCTGCCGGGCTCGGATGTGCCAGCGCACTATTTCCTGCCGCACAACGCCATCCTCAACCTGGAGGACAAGGACAAGATCGGCGTGGGCGACATCATCGCCCGGATTCCGCAGGAAGGCTCGAAGACCCGGGACATCACCGGTGGTCTGCCGCGGGTTGCCGATCTGTTCGAAGCCCGCAAGCCCAAGGAGTCGGCGATTCTGGCTGAAGAGAGCGGTACGGTCAGCTTCGGTAAGGAGACCAAGGGTAAGCGTCGGCTGGTGGTCACGCCGGCGGATGGGGATCCGGTGGAGACCCTGATTCCGAAGTGGCGGAATATCGGTGTGTTCGAAGGCGAGCACGTGGAACGTGGTGAGGTGGTCTGCGATGGCCCGCCGAGCCCCCACGATATCCTGCGTCTGAAGGGCGTCGAGGAGCTGGCCAAGTACATCATCAACGAGATCCAGGAGGTCTACCGTCTCCAGGGCGTGAAGATCAACGACAAGCATATCGAGGTGATCGTCCGGCAGATGCTGCGCAAGGCCGAGATTCTCGATCCGGGCGAGTCGCATCTGATCCGTGGTGAGCAGCTCGAGTACACCAGGCTCGTCGAGATCAACGAGGCGCTGGAAGCCGAAGGAAAGCAGCAGGCCGATTTCGATCGCGTGCTGCTCGGCATCACCAAGGCTTCGCTGGCGACGGAATCGTTCATCTCCGCCGCATCCTTCCAGGAGACGACCCGTGTGCTGACGGAGGCTGCGGTGACGGGCAAGCAGGACTTCCTGCGCGGTCTGAAGGAGAACGTGGTGGTCGGCCGGCTGATTCCGGCGGGTACCGGACTCACGTACCACAGCGACCGCAAGCGTCGTCGCGACGAGGAGCTGGCTGCACGGATCGCCAAGGAGCAGGGTGCCACCGCCGACGAGGTGGAGGCCGCACTCACCGAGGCGTTTTCCGGCGGCAACGCCTGATCGCGAGCGGGCCGTGGCCGCGTTCAAGCGTGTTGGCGCTTGGACGCGGCAGACCGTTCGATTGATTCTGGGTAGCGGCGCGATTAGAATGCCGCGCTCCGCGGAGCAGGCAATCCCGTCATTCGGGGCCCAGCGACGGCCGGAATGGCCGTAACCCGTTGAACTAAAAGATATTTCGATCAGGTGACAGCGCTTGATCGGCGAGAACGAACTGAACAACAGCTCTAAAGCGTCGTAGAGACAGCGAGTTTTACGACCTCGAGCGTGCCGAAAGGTAAATGGCAGCTCTAAAGCGTCGTAAAGACAGCGAGTTTTACGACCTCGAGCGTGCCGAACGTAAAAAGTAGCTCCAAAGCGTCGTAGTAGCTCAAGTGAAACGACCTAGAGCGTGCCCGGAGAAATAGAGTGGCCACCATCAGCCAGCTGGTCAGAAAGCCGCGTCGGCGGAAGGCAGACAAGAGCATCGTCCCTGCTTTGCAGGGCTGCCCGCAGAAGCGAGGCGTGTGCACCCGTGTGTACACCACCACGCCGAAAAAGCCGAACTCGGCGCTGCGCAAGGTCTGTCGCGTGCGGCTCACCAACGGCTATGAGGTCACCTCCTATATCGGTGGCGAAGGCCACAACCTGCAGGAGCACTCCGTGATTCTGATCCGCGGTGGTCGGGTCAAGGACCTGCCCGGGGTCCGCTATCACACTATCCGCGGCACCCTGGACACGTCTGGCGTTTCCGACCGGCGTCAGGGTCGATCCAAGTACGGTGCCAAGCGGCCCAAGTAACGACGCCCGATTCCAGAGGGTTCACCAGAGAACAACTTTCAGATGACATAGTGAGTGGTGGAGGTTGCGCCAGCAATCTCCCCTGGGCAGCACCGGCGGTGCTGCCCCTCCTAGTAAGGCTCCGGCCGCGCTCTGCGAAGTCCGGAGGCCAACCTGAAGCCAAGGAGATATGAAACATGCCGAGACGCAGAGTCGTCGCCAAGCGCGAAATCCTTCCTGATCCGAAGTACAACAATCAGACGGTCGCCAAGTTCATCAATCACGTGATGGTCAGCGGCAAGAAGGCCGTTGCGGAACGCATCGTCTATGGTGCGCTGTCCAGAATCGAGCAGCGTAACAATCCGGATCCGGTGGAAATATTCGAGAAGGCTCTCGATGCGGTGGCGCCCTACGTGGAGGTGAAGTCCCGTCGTGTCGGTGGTGCTACCTACCAGGTGCCGGTGGAAGTCCGTCCGTCCCGGCGCCAGGCGCTGGCCATGCGCTGGCTGGTGGACAGCGCCCGCAAGCGGGGGGAGAAATCCATGGCGGCACGTCTGGCGGGAGAGCTCATGGACGCGGCAGACGGGCGCGGATCGGCAGTGAAGAAGCGGGAGGACACGCACCGCATGGCGGAAGCGAACAAGGCCTTCTCGCACTACCGGTTCTAAGCAACACATCAGATTACGGAGAGCATCATGGCTCGTAAGACCCCCCTGTCCCGTTACCGCAACATCGGTATCGTCGCGCACGTGGATGCGGGCAAGACAACGACCACGGAACGGGTGCTGTTCTATACCGGTCTTTCGCACAAGATCGGCGAGGTTCACGACGGTGCCGCCACCATGGACTGGATGGAGCAGGAGCAGGAGCGTGGTATCACTATCACCTCCGCGGCGACGACCTGCTTCTGGAAGGGCATGAACCAGCAGTTCGACGAGCACCGGATCAACATCATCGATACCCCGGGGCACGTGGACTTCACTATCGAGGTGGAGCGGAGCCTGCGGGTGCTCGACGGTGCGGTCGTGGTGTTCTGCGGTACCTCCGGTGTGGAGCCGCAGAGCGAAACCGTGTGGCGCCAGGCTAACCGCTACGAAGTGCCGCGCATCGTCTTCGTGAACAAGATGGACCGCGCCGGCGCGGATTTCATCCGCGTGGTCAATCAGATCAAGCAGCGGCTGGGTTCCAACCCGGTGCCCGTGCAGCTGTCGCTCGGTGCCGAAGAGAACTTCCGCGGCATTATCGATCTGATCCGGATGAAGGCCATCATCTGGAACGAGGCGGATCAGGGTCTGACCTACGAGCTCGAGGAGATTCCCGAGGACATGCGGGAAGAGGCGGAGCACTGGCGCGAGCAGATGATGGAGTCTGCTGCCGAGGCCAATGAAGAGTTGATGGAAAAGTATCTCGAGGAAGGTGAGCTTTCCGAGGAAGACATCAAGAAAGGCATCCGTATCCGGACGCTGGCCAGTGAGATCGTACCCGCGCTGTGCGGTTCCGCCTTCAAGAACAAGGGCGTGCAGGCCATGCTCGATGCGGTCATCGAGTATCTGCCGGCGCCTACCGAGGTGAAGGCCATCGAAGGTGTGCTGGAAGACGGCGAAACCATGGAGAGCCGGGAGGTGGACGACAACGCGCCGTTTGCTGCTCTGGCCTTCAAGATCGCGACCGATCCCTTCGTCGGCACGCTCACCTTCTTCCGCGTTTACTCCGGTGTGCTGAATTCCGGCGACCAGGTGTACAACCCGGTCAAGAGCAGGCGTGAGCGGGTCGGACGGATGGTGCAGATGCACTCCAACGAACGTAACGAGATCAAGGAAGTGCGGGCAGGGGACATCGCTGCGGCGATCGGCCTGAAGGATGTGACCACCGGGGACACGCTCTGCGCGATGGACAAGGTCATCACGCTGGAGCGGATGGAGTTTCCGGAGCCGGTCATTTCAGTGGCCGTGGAGCCGAAGTCGGTTCCAGATCAGGAGAAAATGGGTGTTGCGCTCGGCAAGCTCGCTCAGGAAGACCCATCGTTCCGGGTGGAAACCAACGAGGAATCCGGCCAGACAATCATTTCCGGCATGGGCGAACTGCACCTGGACATCATCGTCGACCGTATGAAGCGGGAATTCGGCGTCGAGGCGAACATCGGCAAGCCCCAGGTCGCCTACCGTGAAACGATTCGGGGCACGGTAGAGCAGGAAGGCAAGTTCGTTCGTCAATCCGGTGGCCGTGGTCAGTACGGCCACGTCTGGGTGAAGCTCGAGCCCTACAAGGATCCCGAAGACGAAGGCAAGATCTACGAATTTGTCGACGCGATCGTCGGCGGTGTTGTGCCCCGGGAGTATATCCCTGCCGTTGACAAGGGTATCAAGGAGCAGATGCAGAACGGCGTCATTGCCGGGTACCCGCTGATCGGCGTGCGGGCAACCCTGTTCGACGGATCGTTCCACGAGGTGGACTCGTCGGAGATGGCGTTCAAGATCGCCGGCTCCATGGCGCTCAGGGAAGGTGCGAAGAAGGCCAGACCGGTGCTTCTCGAGCCCATCATGAGTGTCGAGGTCGTGACCCCTGAAGAGTACATGGGCGACGTGGTCGGTGACCTGAACCGACGTCGCGGCATGATCTCCGGTATGGACGAGAATCCTGCAGGCAAGATCGTCCGGGCGGACGTCCCGCTGTCCGAGATGTTCGGTTACTCCACGGATCTGCGTTCCGCGACTCAGGGCCGGGCGAACTACACCATGGAGTTCGCCAAGTACCAGGAAGTACCGGACAGCATCGCCGAGGGCATCATCAACCGTTCGTAATCACTCTTGCCGTAGTAGGGCGTGCCAGGTGAGCCCGTTGACTACGGTGAAACTTGAAGAAGAGCTGTTAAGGAAAGAGCAATGGCCAAAGAGAAATTTGAGCGCAAGAAACCGCACGTGAACGTAGGGACGATTGGTCATGTGGACCATGGTAAGACGACGTTGACGGCGGCGCTGACGAAGGTGTGTGCGGAGACGTGGGGCGGCGAGG
>QJYB01000051.1 GCA_003247835.1 Gammaproteobacteria bacterium
GAGGCATCCGAAGTTCCACCTGCCTGGCCGCCCGCTGCCGCCGCTTCCTCAGCGTACATCTTCTGCGCGAGCGATGCGGACGCTTCAGAAAGCGCCTGGATCTTCGCCTCGATGTCCGCCTTGTCGTCACCCTTGATCGCTTCCTCCAGCGCCGAGGCGGCGGACTCGATGGCTGACTTTTCGGCGTCCGAGGCTTTCTCCCCCGCATCCTTCACGGTTTTGCGTGCGGCGTGGATCAGGCCATCCGCCTGGTTGCGCAGGCTCACCATCTCCTCGAACCTGGCATCTTCCGCGGAATGCGCCTCGGCGTCGCGGACCATCTTCTCGATTTCCTCATCCGAGAGGCCGGAAGAGGCCTTGATGACGATGGACTGCGCCTTACCGGTGGCCTTGTCCTTGGCCGACACGTTGAGGATGCCGTTGGCGTCGATGTCGAAGGCGACCTCGATCTGCGGCATGCCGCGCGGCGCCGGCGGAATGTCCGCCAGGTCGAAGCGGCCGAGGGACTTGTTCTGGGCGGCCTGCTTGCGTTCGCCCTGGAGCACGTGAATGGTCACCGCCGTCTGGTTGTCGTCCGCCGTGGAGAAGACCTGGGTCTTCTTGGTCGGGATGGTGGTGTTCTTCTCGATGAGCACGCTCATCACGCCACCCAGGGTCTCGATACCGAGGGAGAGCGGGGTGACGTCGAGCAGCAGAACGTCCTTGACGTCCCCTGACAGCACGGCCGCCTGGATGGCAGCACCGACCGCTACCGCCTCGTCGGGGTTCACGTCCTTGCGCGGCTCGCGTCCGAAGATCTCCTTCACCTTGGCCTGGACCAGCGGCATCCGTGTCTGACCACCGACCAGGATCACGTCGTCGATGTCGGAAGCGGACAGACCCGCGTCGGCGAGCGCCGTCTTGCAGGGTCCTATGGTCCGCTCGACCAGCTCTTCCACCAGCGACTCGAGCTTGGCCCGGGTCAGCTTCAGCACCAGGTGCTTGGGACCGGTCTGATCGGCCGTGATGTAAGGCAGGTTGATCTCGGTCTGCTGGCTGTTGGAGAGCTCGATCTTGGCTTTCTCGGCCGCTTCCTTGAGCCGCTGCAGCGCCAGCGGGTCATTGTGCAGATCCACCTTGTTGTCTTTCTTGAACTCGGCCGCCAGGTAGTCGATCACCCGGAGGTCGAAGTCCTCACCGCCGAGGAACGTGTCACCGTTGGTGGAGAGCACCTCGAACTGATGCTCACCGTCCACCTCTGCGATCTCGATGATCGACACGTCGAACGTTCCGCCGCCCAGGTCGTACACGGCGATCTTCTTGTCGCCGCGCTGCTTGTCCATGCCGTACGCGAGTGCCGCCGCGGTGGGCTCGTTGATGATCCGCTTGACGTCGAGGCCGGCGATGCGTCCCGCATCCTTGGTGGCCTGACGCTGGGAATCGTCGAAGTAGGCGGGCACGGTGATCACCGCTTCAGTGACCGTCTCGCCGAGGTACTCCTCCGCCGTCTTCTTCATCTTCTTCAGCACCTCCGCGGAGATCTGCGGGGGTGCCAGCTGCTCGCCCTTCACCTCGACCCAGGCATCGCCGTTCGACGCCTTCATGATCTTGTAGGGCACCATCTTGATGTCCTTCTGGACGACGTCGGAGTCGAACTTGCGACCGATGAGACGCTTGACCGCGAACAGCGTGTTCTTGGGATTGGTCACCGCCTGGCGCTTGGCGCTCTGGCCGACCAGGATCTCTCCGTCTTCCGTGTAGGCGATGATCGACGGCGTCGTGCGATCGCCCTCGGAATTCTCGATGACCTTGGCATCCTTGCCTTCCAGGACGGCCACGCACGAGTTGGTCGTGCCGAGGTCGATGCCGATGACTTTACCCATTGCTAGTCTCCAGTAATGTTCCTGCCCCGTTCCCGGCGATCATCCGGAAACCTGTCGGGTCGCAAATTGCTTCTGACCCTTAATATCTGGGCGCGCCGGCCGTATTCAAGCGCTTCCCGTACCTTCTATCTATCTGCTGCCGCAGATCCGCCGCCTACCCGTTGGCCGCAGGTGCCTTGCTCACCACCACCATGGCCGGCCGCACCAGGCGCCCGTTGAGTGTGTAGCCCGGCTGCATGACGTCCAGCACGGAGTTCGGCTCCGCATCGGCGTGCTCCAGCATGGCCATCGCTTCGTGGTACTGGGGATCGAAGGGCTCTCCCTTGGGATGAATACGGTTGACCCCGAACTTCTCCAGCACGTCGTAGAAAAGTTTCAGCGACAGCTCCACCCCTTCGCCGATGGCGTTCGCGGCTGCGGCGTCGCTCGCTTCAACCCCGATCTGGGCCGATTCCACGGCTTTTTCCAGACTGTCGATCACGGGCAGCAGATCCGCGGCAAACTTCTCCAGTGCAAACTTGTGCGCGTTCTCCACATCTCTGGCAGCGCGCCGGCGGATGTTCTCCGCCTCGGCCTGCGCGCGAAGGGCGTGATCCTTGAGCGCGGTGATCTCTTCGGCAGCCGCGGCGAGCTGAGCGGTCAGCGTCTCGACGTCAGCCGCAGGCTCGGTCGGTGCATCGCCGGACGCTCCGTCAAGAATCTGGTCTGAATCGTCCCGCGTTTCGTCAGAATGTGCCATCCGCCACCCTCATGATGTGCTGCCAAGCGAAGTCAGTCCCGGAAATGGGGGCGGCGCGGGCTTTTTCAAGGCACCTTTCAATGCACCGGAGGACGCTCAGGCCCGATTGATGGCTTCCCCGAGCATGCGGGCGGTCATGTCGACCACGGGAATGACTTCCTGATAGGCCATACGGGTCGGCCCCACCACGCCGAGTACTCCGGCCAGTCGGCCCTGGACCTCGTAGGGCGCGGTGACCACGGACATCTCGTCGAGCAGCTTGTAGCCGGACTCCTCGCCAATGAACAGCTGAATACCCTGGGATTCCAGACACCGGTCCAGGAGATGAAGGATCGTGCCCTTGCGGGAGAAAGCATCGAACAGCGTGCGCACGCGGTCGGTATCGGAGCTCATGTCGAGCAGACGCTGCTCCCCGGCGACCACGACCTGGGGTTCGCCCGCCTCGTCGCCCGCCACGGTGAACACCTGAGACGCCACGTCCAGCGCTGTCTGCATGAGTCGATCCATGCGGTCCTTGTCGGCCTGCATGCTGGCGAGCAGCGAGGCGCGGATGCTCATCAGCGACTGTCCACCGAATTCCCGGTTGATGAAGTTGGCCGCCTGGTTCAGCTCCACATCGGTGTAGGCGCGGCCGGTGTGAATGACGCGATTCTCCACTTCCCGGTCGTTGAGCACGAGAATGACGAGCACCCGGTCCCCGGAGAGCGACAGGAACTCGACCTGGCGCAACGCAATCTGATCACGTCGCGGCAGGGTGATCACGCAGGTCATCCGAGTCAGCCGTGAAAGCAGACTCGACGCCGAGTTCACCAGCTCCTGCGGCGAGAGGTCCGGATTCAGCTCGGCTTCCAGGGCTTCGAGCTGCCGCGCCTCCAGAGGATCGAGGGACAGCAGCGTGTCGACGAAGAACCGAAGTCCCCGGTTGGTGGGAATCTTGCCGGCGGAGGTATGAGGAGACTGAACCAGGCCCTGGGCTTCCAGATCCGCCATGATGTTACGAACCGTCGCCGCGCTCACCATGACCGCGGGCATGGCGGCAAGCCGCTTCGAGGCGACGGGCACACCGCCCGCCAGATACTCCTCGACCAGCATCTTGAACAGCGCCCTAGCACGGGGATCGACGCTTTCTTCCACGCTCATCGCTTCCGGAATCGCACCTTAAGAACTCAGTTTTGGATGCTGCAAAACTCCGATCGGTTCCACTGGGTTCCGTGTACTATTTCGCGCATCCTGTGTGGTCATCTATAGCTGCTGTCCGCGCGCCGCGCAATGCTGAAAACACTCACCGTCAGCAACTTCGCTCTGGTAGACGAGCTGGAGATCCAGTTCGAGCCGGGACTCACCGTGATCACCGGCGAGTCCGGTGCCGGCAAGTCGATCCTGCTCGGCGCCCTGGCCCTGGTGCTCGGCGAACGGGCGGATTCCAGCACCATTCGCCCGGGCACGGAGCGTGCGGACGTCAGCGCGGAATTCGACCTGACCGGCCTGGACGCGGCACGTCGTCTGCTGCTCGAGCAGTCCCTCGAAGACCCGGACCAGCCCGAACGCGCTCTGGTGCGACGAGTGGTTACGCGGGATGGGCGTTCCCGTGCCTTTCTGAACGGTACACCTGTGACGCTGAACGTGCTGCGCGCGCTCACCGAAAACCTCGTGGACGTCTACGGACAGGATGACAACGTCCGACTGGCAGACCCGACCGTGCAGCGCGCGCTGCTCGACGGATTCGGTGTGGATCGCAGTGACCTCGCCGCCTGCCGCAGCGCCTTCCATGCCTGGAAGCAGGCTCTCGCCGAGTACGGCCGACGCCAGTCCCAGGTGCAGGCAAGCGCTGATCGGGCGTCGCTGCTCACCTATCAGCTGGAAGAGCTGGAAGCCGCAGCGCCCGAGCCGGGTGAATTCGAAGAGGTCGAGCGCACGCACAAACGTCTGTCACAGGCACAGGTACTGAAGGCCGTGGTGTCGGACGCACTCGCCGCGCTTGATGAAGAGAGCGTGACGGGACATGTGCTGTCCGCCCTTTCACGACTGGACGACGATCACCCCCGGCTCGTGGCCGCCCTGGAGACGCTGACCACGATCAGCGACCTCGGCGCGGACGTCATGCGCGATCTGCGGGCTTTCGAGGAGAGTCTGTCGTTCGACCCGGAGACGCTGGAAGAACTGGAGGAGCGGTTGTCCTCGTTGCACGATCTGGCACGCAAGCACCGCGTACCGCCGGAACGGCTCCCCGAGTACATCGAGGCGCTGCGCGCGGAACTGACGGAGCTCAGCAGCGACCGGTCGAGCCTCGAAGCCCTGGCAACGGAGGCTCTGCAGCAGGAGCAGGCGTATCGGAGCCTGGCCGGTAAGCTCACCAGGTCACGCCGCAAGGCGGCGGAAGCCTTCTGTCGGTCTGTCGGCGCCCACATGCAGACCCTCGGCATCAGCGGTGGCGCGCTGGCCCTGGAGTTTCTGCCGAGAGAGTCGGAATTCGGCGCTGAGGCGGTCGAATACCGCTGTGTCACCAACCCGAAGTATCCGGCCGCGCCGCTCGCCAGGATCGCATCCGGTGGGGAGCGGGCGCGCATCAGCCTGGCCATCCAGATCGTCGCAGCGGCCAGAAACCAGCTGCCGAGCCTGATCCTCGATGAGGCGGACGTCGGCGTCGGAGGGACAACGGCGGACGTGGTCGGCCGGCTGCTGCGGGACCTGTCTCAGCATACCCAGGTCATCTGCATTACCCACGCGCCGCAGATCGCCGCGCTGGGCTCCGCCCATCTTCTGGTCAGCAAGGACAGCGAGCAGGACACCCGCATCACGACCCTCACCGAAGCGGAGCGGGTCGACGAGCTCGCCCGCATGCTGGCCGGCGCGCGGATCACCGACGAATCCCGGGACTACGCCAGAACCCTGCTCGCTGAGGCCGCCGGCTAAGAGCCGAAGTCGGCGGTTAAAACCGAAGTCGGCGGTTAAAACCGAAGTCGGCGGTTAAAACCGAAGTCGGCGGTTAAAACCGAAGTCGGCCGGTAGGAGCCGAAACGGCCGGATGACGCTGTCGGACCAGCACCGGGAACGTTTCACTCGACGGTCCTTTGCCAGTAACATGCGCGGCCATGCCTGACGCTCGCCCCACTCACCGGTGCTCCGCTGCCGACTCCCCGGGATCCTCCCGGGGTGGGCGACTGCCCCTCGGCGGGCACCTTCTGCTCGCCGCCGTCTTCGCCAGCCTGATACTCGGCGGCTGCAGTCTGAAGCGGCCGCGCCTGCCCCGCGTTCACAAGATCACCGTGCAGCAGGGCAACGTCATCACCCAGGACATGGTGGACAAGCTCAAGCCCGGGATGAGCCGCAGTCAGGTGGCCTTCATCATGGGCGAGCCCGTGATGCGCAACTCTTTCAACGACGATCGCTGGGACTACGTCTACAGCATCGAGCTGCCCGGCGTGTTCAGCACCACTCAGGTGATGAGCCTGTTCTTCGTCGACGAGGAGCTGGCCTACTTCACTGGCGACCTGGCGCCCAGCCGCCTGAAACCCAACGACGCACCGCCGGCACCCGACGGCCCCGCCGCTCAGGACGCCTCGTCCGACTGATCCCGCGCGCGACGACGACGCGCTTCCCGGGGATCACTGTGCAGGGGCCGGTAGATCTCCAGCCGATCTCCCGCCTCGAGCACGGCGTCCCGGCTGACCGGACGTCCGTAAATACCTACCGGCACCGCGTCCAGTGCCAGCCGATCGAACGGCGATATCCGGCACACGGCTGTGAGCGCCTGACCCACCGTGGTACCTGGCGCCAGCTCCAGATGGACGCGATGCTGCGTCTCCCGCAGGGCGTAGATCACTTCGACATGCACGCCGGACTCAGGTCGGACCCAGAAGCTCGTGGGCCCGGGCACAGAAGGCGTCGACCATCTGGTCCGTCGCACGGTTGAACACGCTGCCGAGCAGCGACCGCACTCCCGCAAGCTGGAAATCCAGGTCGAGCGCCACCCGGCAGCCGTCGTCTCCTAGCCGCGTGAAGGTCCAGCCGCCGGACAACCGGCGGAACGGACCCGAGACAAGCATCATGTCGATCTTCTCGAACGGGATGAGCCGATTGCGGGTGGTGAACGTCTCCCGGATGCCGCCCGCAGCGAGCGACAGCTCCGCCAGCACCTCCTGCTCCGAAGCCTGAATCACGGCGGCATTAGCGCACCACGGCAGGAACTCCGGATAGCGCTGCACGTCATTGACGATGGCGAACACGTCCGGCGCCTGATAAGGCAGCAGTGCGGAGCGCTGCACCCGGGGCAAGGTCAGCTCACCAGGGCGGAGATGAACACGATCAGCACGGCGAGCGGCGCGACCAGGCCGCAGACCAGCTTCCAGATAACGCCGAGCAGGCCGCCGTCGATTCCGAGCTGCGCGCCGACCACCGTCTTAGGCAGCGCGAACGCCGCAAACAGGGCGATGAACAGACCACCGAGCGGGAGCATCACCTTGTCCGTCGTCCACGAGACGAAGTCGAACAGGGTCGGCTGGCCGCCGACACCCACGTCCGCCCAGTAGTTGAAGGAGAACACGGTGCCAAGTCCCAGCACCCAGCTGATCACGCCGAGCGAAATGGCGACCCGGGAACGCTTCGCGTTGTATTCCTCCACCAGGTAGGCGAGCGCCGGCTCGCTGATGGAGATGGCCGAGGTGATGGCAGCGAAGCTGACCAGGATGAAAAAGATGGTGCCGAACAGGGCGCCCAGGGGCATCTGGCCGAAGGCCAGCGGCACGGTGACGAACATGAGGCCCGGGCCCTGCGCCGGTTCCAGGCCGTTCGTGAAGACGATGGGGAAAATCACCAGACCCGCAGCCACCGCCACCACGGTATCCAGCACAGCGATGATGCTCACGGTGGTGAAGATGGAGGTGTTGCTCGGCACGTAGGCGCCGTAGGCCATGATTGCACCCATGCCCAGGCTCAACGTGAAGAAGGCCTGACCCATGGCAGCCAGCACGGCGTCCGGCGTGATCTTCGCCAGATCGAAACGGAACATGAAGTCGACGCCTTGGCGCCAGCCTTCCGTGGTCATGGCGTAGCCCAGCAGCACGAACATGAGCAGGAACAGCAGCGGCATGAACCAGCGCACGGCGGTCTCCAGCCCGCTGATCACCCCGCGTGAGACGATGTACACCGTCATCGCCATGAAGACCGTCTGCCAGAAAATGAGCTCGAGCGGATGGTCGAGGAAGTCGCTGAACATCCGGCCGGCATCCTCCGCCGTCGCGCCGTGGAGCGCACCGCTGCCCATCTGCAGGATGTAGTACAGCGCCCAGCCCGCAATCACCACGTAGTAAGAGAGGATCAGGAAACCTGCCGCCACTCCGGACCAGCCGATCAGCACCCAGGCCGGGTTCCGGTGGTGCTGCTTGGTGAGGTGGCGCATGGTATTGATCGGACTCTGCCGGCCTTCCCGGCCGATCAGCACCTCGGCCATCATGATCGGCACACCGATGAAGGCGATGCAGAGCAGATAGAGAATCACGAAGGCACCGCCGCCGTTCTGCCCGGCGATGTAGGGAAACTTCCAGATGTTGCCGAGCCCCACGGCCGATCCGGCGGCGGCCAGCACGAACAACCATTTGCTCGACCACATACCGTGCCGGGATTCAGTGGCACTCGCCATGATCTCTCCAACGACTTGTAACTCGTTGGACGGGCATTTTGACGCAAGGTCCGGGGGTGTCACAACCGCGCCACCATGGCCGTACCGTATACTGCACCGATGGCAACGCAGAGCAGAAAAGCGGGCACGGCTTCCGGGACCATCGCCGTCAACAAGCGGGCGCGTTTCGACTACGAGCTGGCCGAGAAGTTCGAGGCGGGACTGGTCCTGGAAGGCTGGGAGGTGAAGGCGATCCGCGACGGCAACGTGCAGCTCACCGACAGCTACGTGCTGCTCCGTGATGGCGAGGCCTGGCTGCTCGGTGCCAACATCGTCCCGCTGACCAGTGCCTCCACCCACGTGGTGGCCGATCCGCAGCGCACCCGCAAGCTGCTGCTCCACGCCCGGGAGCTCGCCAGGATTTTCGCGGCCACCCAGCAGAAAGGGTTTGCCTGTGTCGCCACCGCGCTCTACTGGAAGGGCAACAAGGTGAAATGCGAAATCGCGCTGGCCAGAGGCAAGAAATCACACGACAAGCGCGCGACGACGCGGGACCGGGAGTGGGACCGTCAGAAGCAGCGGATCATGAAGCACGGCTAGATCGCGCAGATATCCGCGAAGCCGCCTTCACGCGCCGATGCTCCGCCGCCAGGCGATCATCTCGATGGCCGCGGCGGCCGCCTCGTAACCCTTGTTGAACTCATCGTCCGCCGCCCTGGCCCGGGCATGCTCGATGTCGAACACCGGCAGCACCTCGACGATCACCGGCCTGCGGAACTCGTGCATCACCTCCGCCAGACCCCGCATGCACTCGTTCGAGATCATCTCGAAGTGCAGCGTCTCGCCCTTGACGATGACACCGAAGCAGATCAGCGCATCGATGGCGCCCGCGGTATCGAGCGCCAGCAGGTCCCGGGCCGCCAGGGGCAGCTCCAGGGAACCCGGCAGCGTGTGGACATCCACACGCTCATAACCCTTCTCCCGCAGCACACCCGCACACGCTTCGGACATGCTGTCGACGATCTCCGGATACCACTTGGACTTCAGGATGACGATCCGCCCGGGATCGGTCACCGCTGGCAGCCCTGACAGGTCGACGACGGTCTTGGCCATGAGTCTTGAGGATCTCCTGGGATAAGGCCTGGAGGCTAACACACCTCGGCTGGTCAGTCGGGCGGCGCTTGAGTATGGTGGGCGCCCCCTCATTACCCACCCGGGAGCACCATAGATGGCGGATTTCATCCAGTGGCGACCCCACCCCTGGCACGGTCTGACGATCGGGCCCGCCGCGCCTGAGCTCGTGAACGCCTTCATCGAGGTCACGCCATTCGACCTGGTGAAGTACGAGGTGGACAAGGCCACGGGCTACATGCGCGTCGATCGCCCGCACCGCACGTCCTCCCTGCCGCCCACCCTCTACGGCTTCGTACCCCGCACCTACTGCGGGAGCCGAGTGCAGGCCCTGATGCCTGGCGCCAGCCGGGGTGACGAGGATCCTCTGGACATCTGCGTGATCAGCGAACGACCCATCGCCCGGGCCGAGGTGATCGTCACGGCGCGGGTGCTGGGCGGTCTGCCCATGCTCGACGGCGGCGAGGCGGACGACAAGATCGTCGCCGTGCTGGCCAACGACGAGATCTGGGCGGACGTACGCGATATCTCGCAGCTGCCCGAGCGATACGTAGCGCGGCTGCGCCACTACTTCAGCACCTACAAGACCCTGCCCGGCGAGCCGGCCATCGTCGAGGTGGGCGAGCCCTACTCGAGGGAACACGCCGTGCGCGTCATCGAGGCCGCCGTTCGCGACTATCAGGACGAGTTCGGCGACTGACGGACTTCCGAACTGGTGGCCCGGGAGCCGCAGACGGTATGATCCGTGGCGGGTGCCATCGAGTGCAGGGGGGAACATGCGCGCATTCATGTGGATCGTCGTGGCCGTGGTGGTCGCGCTCGTCTTCTTTTTCACCAGTCAGCGTTCGTCCAGGGACGAAGCGCCAGCCATGCCGGAGGCGGAGACGGCCGGCACTGCGGCCGGTGCCGCACCGGCGATCGGGCTCATCGACGACGCGAGAATCAACGCCGCGGCATCGGAGCCCGGCAACTGGCTGGCCTACGGACGGACCTACGAAGAGCAGCGTTTCTCTCCCCTGACCGGGATCAACCGGGACAACGTCAGCCAGCTTGGTCTCGCCTGGTACAAGGACATGGGCACCAACCGGGCCCAGGAGTCGACGCCGATCGTGGTGGACGGGATCATGTTCTTCACCAGTGCCTGGAGCCGCGTCTATGCCGTGCGTGCCGACACCGGCGAGATGGTTTGGAGCTACGACCCGCAGGTACCCGGTGAGTGGGGCCGTCGGGCCTGCTGTGACGTGGTCAACCGGGGCGTGGCGGTCTACAACGGCCGCGTCTACGTGGGCAGTCTGGACGGCCGGCTCATCGCTCTGGACGCCGCCAGCGGCGCCAAGGTCTGGGAGGTGGATACGCTCATCGATCGGGACCGTTTCTACACCATAACCGGCGCGCCACGCGCGGCCCGTGGCAAGATCTTCATCGGCAACGGTGGCGCGGAGTTCGGCGTGCGGGGCTATGTCACCGCCTATGATGCCGAGTCCGGTGAGCAGGTCTGGCGGTTCTACACCGTGCCCGGCGATCCCTCCCTGCCTTTCGAGAATCCGGAGCTGGAGATGGCAGCGAAGACCTGGAAGGGTGGCAACTGGTGGGAGATCGGCGGTGGCGGTACGGTCTGGAACTCCATCGTCTACGATCCTGACTTCAACAACGTCTACCTGGGTGTCGGCAACGGCTCTCCCTGGACCCGGGTGATCCGCTCACCCGGCGGCGGTGACAACCTGTTCCTGTCTTCGATCGTCGCGCTGGACGCCGATACCGGCAAGATGAAGTGGTACTACCAGACCACGCCTGGCGACAACTGGGACTACACCGCCGTGCAGGACATGGCGCTCGCCGACATGGAAGTGGACGGCGAGATGAAGAAGGTGCTGCTGCAGGCACCGAAGAACGGCTTCTTCTACGTGATCGACCGATCAGATGGCACCCTGCTCAGGGCCAACAAGTACGCGACGGTCACCTGGGCGACCCACGTGGACATGGAGACCGGCCGTCCGGTGGAAAACAAGGACCTGGACTACACCAAACACGAGAAGTGGGTCCTTCCCGGACCACTCGGTGCGCACAACTGGCAGGCCATGTCCGTGGATGAGGAGGCAGGGCTCGTCTACCTGCCGGCTCAGGACAACCCGCTCATCTACGGTATGAACCAGGAATGGAAGCAGACGGGGCTGTACAAACGCAATCCGGGTGGCTGGAACACCGGCATCGAGTTCGGCCGCATCGCTCAGCTGTTCGTCGACAACATTGCAGAGCAGCCCACGCCCCGCGGCTACCTGAAGGCCTTCGACCCGCTGACCGGTAAGGATGCCTGGGTCGTGGAGATTCCCCACTACTGGAACGGTGGTGTGCTCGGAACCGCCGGCGGCCTGGTCTTCCAGGGAGACGCGCTGGGTATGTTCTCAGCCTATGACAAGGCCACCGGGGAAGCGCTGTGGCAGTTCAATACATACACCAGCATGCTGGCGCCGCCGGCGACATTCGAAATCGACGGCACACAGTACGTTTCCATCCTGACGGGTAACGGCGGCGGCGATCTGTTTTCGGGCGAGGCCATGGATCCGGTGGCGAAACCCGCATCGGAAACCTACGGCAACTACGGACGGTTACTGGTCTTCAAGCTGGGGGGAACGGAGACGTTACCGATTCCCGACAAGATCGATAAGACCATTCCGGAGCAGCAGCTCGCCGGCGTGTCCGAAGAGGAGATCGCCGTGGGCGAGCGCACCTACAACAACTACTGCGCTGTCTGTCACGGGCTGGTCGTGCGATCCGGTGGTGCCATCCCCGATCTCCGGCTGATGACCGAGGGTACCCATCAGATCTTCAACCAGATCGTGCTGGAAGGTGTGTTCGCGCCCAAGGGTATGGCTTCTTTCGGCGACGTGCTGACCGAGGAGGACGCCGGGCGCATTCATACCTACATCCGCGCCCGCGCCAACGAGGACCGGGAGTACGCCCTCGGCAACGTGGATGCACCGAAGCTGACCTGGCAGAACTGAGCAGACCCCGGATGAAGCCGGCTCGCTTGCGCGCCGGCTATCTGCCCGTCTGTTTCAGCAGCGAACCGAGCAGACCTCGTGCGAGTCGGCTGCCCAGCGTCCGACCGACGGACCTCGCCGCACTCTTGAACAACGCCTCCACCGCCGTTTCCCGCTGGCGCCCCCGTGAGGCAGCTTTTTTCTCTGCCTGCGCGGCTTCCTTCGCTTTCTGCGCCGCTTTCTGCGCCGCTTCCTGCTCCGCCTGAACCCTGGCCGCCTGCTCGGCGGCCGCGCGCGTTCGGCTCTCCAGCATCTCGAGTGCTGACTCGCGGTCGATCTCCTGGTCGTAGCGTCCGGACAGGGGGGAACGGGCGATGAGCTCGGCTCTCGCCTCCGGTGTCAGCGGCCCGATCTGGGACTCCGGTGGTTTGATGAGGGTCTCGAGCGCCGGGGACGGCGCACCGGAGGTATCGAGCGCGGAGACGAGGGCCTCCCCGACACCAAGCGAGGTGATCGTCGTCTCGAAATCCAGCCGGTCACCACCCGGAAATCCATCGGCCACCGCCCTGATGGTCCTGCGATCTCTGGGCGTGAACGAACGCAGCGCGTGCTGGACCTTGAGCCCAAGCTGGCCGAGTACCGACTCGGGAATGTCGAGCGGCGTCTGGGTGACGAAGTAGACGCCCACTCCTTTCGAGCGGATCAGCCGGACCACCTGCTCGATCTTCTCGAGCAGCGGCTTCGGCATGCCGTTGAACAGCAGGTGAGCCTCGTCGAAGAACAGCACCAGTCGCGGGACTTCCGGATCCCCCACTTCGGGCAGCTCCTCGAAGAGTTCGCTCACGAGCCACATGAGGAACGCCGCGTAGAGCCTCGGCGACTCCCGGATAAGACGCTCGGAGTGGAGCACGCTGATCACGCCGTGACCGCCGAAGTCGCGCTGCATCAGGTCCCTGATGGTCAGCGCCGGTTCCCCGAAGAAGTGCTCGGCACCCTGTTCTTCGAGGATCAGCAGGCGACGCTGAATGGCGCCGATGGACGCGGCGGAAATGTTGCCGTAGGCGGTTCTGAGATCCTTCGCGTTGTCGCCCATCCAGCGCAGCATGGCGCGCAGGTCGGCCAGGTCCAGGAGCAGCAGACCCTCGTCATCCGCCATGGCAAAGGCGGCATAGAGCACACCGGTCTGAGTGTCGTTCAGCTCCAGCAGGTTGGACAGCAGCAGTGGACCCATCTCCGAGATCGTGGTGCGTACGGGATGTCCCTGCTCGCCGAACACGTCCCAGAACAGCACCGGGTAGCCGCGCTGCTGATAATCGGGGACCGGGATGGCGTCCAGCCGTCGGCTCACCTCCTTGTGCGGTCGGCCGGGAGCGCCGAGTCCCGACAGATCGCCCTTCACGTCCGTGACGAAGACCGGCGTACCCAGTCGGGCGAATCCCTCGGCAAGCACCTGCAGCGTCACAGTCTTGCCGGTACCGGTGGCTCCGGTGATCAGACCGTGACGGTTGGACATGACGCCGAGCTGCTCCACGAGCACGCCGGACGCACCGCCGATGACAACGGACTTTGGCATCACATGACTCCGGATTTTGGTGGGAGGGACGGCGGCGGCACACGCAGGAACTCGAAAGGCGGCCGCTCACCTCCGGCGCCGGTGATCGAGGCATCGCCGGCGTAGTCCGCCTCGTCGTCCGGCGCCTCACGCTCTCCCACCAGATTGCGCCCGATCCTGCCGTTGAGAAGCTCCCCTTCCTCCAGCGCGTCGAGGGCTGCCTGCGCCGTTTCCGCAGCCTCCTCGCTCCAGCGGACCCGATGCGCGCGCGGTGGTCCGGAAGGCAGACCGGCTTCGTCCAGCGTGCGGACCCAGAAGTAGATGTACCCCGGTTCGTGGCTCTGCTTGTCCGGCTCATCCATGACGATCCAGAGCAGTCGGAAGTCGGCGGGCAGCTGCGCAGGGGTCGCCCAGCCGAGCATGCCGTTCCACGCACCCCAGCTCACGCCGTAGAGCCCCGTCACCAGGACGATCGCCAGCATCTTCACCCACGTCGCGTAGCGGGTGGCGAGGTTGAGGGTAAGCAGCAGCGCCGCTACCGCTGCATATGCCACCGACAGCAGCACTACCGCAGGGGTCACGACGGTGCCTTTGCGACCCGGGTGAGCAGTGCCTTCGGCAGCTCGCTGGTGCCGCTGATGTTGCCCGCCGCATCGATGGTGAAGCGTACGGCCGTCTGCTCGTCGCCCACACCACCGAGCTCCCGCGTGCCGTAATAGACGAGAGATACCGTGGGGTTGAGCTTTTCCACCTTCACCGTCACCGGCAGCGGCTCCGGATAGTTTGCCTGGTAGTGGAGCACGTTCACCACGTACTCACCGGGTTGAAGGGCACGGATGGACACCGTTTCCTGGTTGATGGGATTGGAAACCTCCCGGCCGTCGAGCTCGATCCGGTCTGCAAACAGCCCGCGATCGTCCCGGTCCAGATGCATGAGGCCGCTGTCCCGGTTGTGGTACCAGACCAGGTCTCCTCCGGGCCCCTCCACCAGCGTATCCACATCGTCGGGATGACGATCGGCCCAGCGGACCGTGATGAGGATTTCGGCCTTGGAGTCGATCTTGCCGGTGTTCTCCGGGTCGCGGATGAGCGCAAAGGCAGCCACGAACATGAACGCGAAGCCGAGCAGCGCATTGAACAGGAGGTCGGTGAATGCATCCTGATCTTCATGTTCCCGGTAGATTCGGTGGCGCACGGCTACTCACCCGGAAGCCGGGGCAGACGCCCCTTCTGCCATGTAGACGTCCACGAGCACGGCCAGGCGGGTGACGAGCGCCGCCGCGGACGCATCCACGATGTGGTACTGGAGCTTCAGCAGCGTGCTGGTCACCAGCCCGGCCAGCGTGGTGTAGAGCGCGACCGCCATACCACCGCTCATGGAGGTGAGCAGCTGCTGCATCATGCCGGCGTCGAAACCTTCCATGTCGGCAATGGGCAGCAGCATGAATATGAACCCGACGATGGTGCCCAGCAGACCCAGCCGCAGCAGGACATCGCTGACGAAATAGCCGAACGCGTGACGATTGGCGATCTCGTCTCCGAATGCCTCGACCAGCACGCCGGCATTCGCCGCTGCCGGCTTGCGTTCCAGGTTGCCGAGAAATTCCTCGATCAGCCCTGCGGCGGCGCGCGATCTCACCTCCGAAATCGCAACGCCGCCTGCCAGCGCTGTTTCCACCTCGGTAAAGCGGGCCCGTTCGACCGAAAGCACGCGTGTGAGATAGAGCCAGTGCACGCTGGCAACGAGGTAGATGCCGAAGATCAGATACGAGATGTAGCTCTTGTCGGAGACGAGTGCGAGCTGAACGAGACCGCGTTCAAACGCGATGTAGAAACCGAAACCGATCAGCGACAGGACGATGAATGCCCTGAGAAAAAGGTTCGAATCTTTCAATGCGAACATGTAATCGAGTCTAGCGGAGAACGCGCAGACGAAACCAGACGTTCGAAAGGGGACCCGAATGAGGTCGTCTGTGCGAAATTTTCGTTCAAATAATTTAAAAGAAAGCTTGATTTGCGCGCGGGGAAATATTATCCCTGCAGTGCGGTACCGACCCAACATCACTGGAGCACACCATACGATGGCCACAAAAAAGACGGCAGCTAAGAAAGCAGTAAGAAAGAAGGCGGCGAAAAGGCCTGCCAAGAAGAAGACCGCAGCAAAGAAGAAG
>QJYB01000009.1 GCA_003247835.1 Gammaproteobacteria bacterium
AACAACTTCGGAGGTCGAATCGATGCGGCCGGCACCCAGACCGTGGTGGATACGGCGCTCGAGGTGGGCATCAACTTCTTCGACACGGCGGACGTTTACGGCGAGCGGCAATCCGAGGTTCTGCTCGGCCGGGCGCTGGGCACCCGCCGCCAGGACGTGGTGATCGCCACCAAGTTCGGCATGCCCACCGGTCGGACTCCCCAGGACCGGGGTGGCTCGCGCCGCTACATCATGCGGGCCGTGGAGGCGAGCCTCACCAGACTCGGGACGGATTACATCGATCTCTACCAGATGCACGCACCGGATCCGGACACGCCTATCGAGGAAACCCTGTCCGCCCTCGACGATCTCGTGCGTGCGGGCAAGGTCCGCTACGTGGGCAACTCGAACTTCAGCGGCTGGCAGATCCTGGATGCGGACTGGACGGCCAGGTCCCGCGGTTTCGAGCCGTTCGTGACGGCGCAGAACCACTACAGCCTGCTTGAGCGTGCGGTTGCCCAGGAGGTGCTGCCGGCCTGCCGGCGCTGTGGACTCGGTCAGCTGCCGTACTTCCCGCTGGCCAGCGGTATGCTCACGGGTAAGTACCGCCGCGGCGAGCCCGCGCCCCAGGGTACGCGCCTGGCACGGGTGGCCCAGCTGGCAGATCGGGCCATGACCGAGCAGAACTTCGACGCGGTGGAGCGCCTCACCACCTTCGCGGCGGAGCACGACCGTGACCTGCTCGGCCTGGCATTCAGCTGGCTGCTGAGCCAGGACGAGATTTCCAGCGTCATCGCCGGCGCCACCAGTGCCGGGCAGGTTCGTGCCAATGCGGCCGCAGCCGACGGTTGGCGGCTTTCGGCTGCGGAAATGTCCGAGGTGCGTAACCTGCTGAAGGGCGAGGTGGCCTGAATGGCTGGTGGGACCGGACGCTGACCCATGTGCGGACGCTTCAACGTCACCTCGGATCCGCTCACCGTGCTGCTGATGGAGCTGGTGGGACTGGCCCATCCGGGTCCGGACAACTTCAACGCGGCACCGACGGAAACCATCCCGGTGCTCCGTCTGTCCGAGTCAGGGGAGCCCGAGATCGTGCCCATGCGCTGGTGGCTCACGCCCTACTGGTCCAAGGGACCGAGCACGAAGTACAGCATGTTCAACGCCAAATCCGAGACTGCCGCGAGCTCACCGGCGTTCAGGGAGCCCTTCAGGAAGAGACGCTGCGTCGTCCCGGTAAGCGGGTTCTACGAGTGGGCCAGGCAGAACAACCAGAAGCTGCCTTACTACATCCGGCCGCATGACGAATCCGGGTTGCTGCTCGCCGGTCTCTGGGATCGCTGGCGCAATCCGGAGACGGACGAGCGGCTGGAAAGCTTCACGGTGCTGACGGTGCCCGCCGCGCCGGAGATGTCGCCCATCCACAACCGCCAACCCCTCATGCTGTCCATGGAAGATGCCCGGCACTGGATGGATCCGACGAATGCGGACTTCGAGAGTCTGATTTCCTCGACGCTGCCCGTCGCCATGGACGCCGTGCCCGTCTCCAGCTATGTGAACAACGCGCGGCACAAGGATGCGCGTTGCGTGGAGCCCATCGGTGCCCCGGTCCCCCTCGAGGGCGGCGCTGCTGGAGCGGCTGCCACGGAGACCGGCGGGAGCAGCGCGCCGTGATCGTTCGGCCCGGTCACTGGCTGGGGCGGGGCAGCCTGCTGATCGAAGGATTCAGCCTGGGTCGTACCGTGGAATGCGATGCCAGGGTGGAGAAGGACGAAGGCGGACTGACCGTGAGCGCCGAGCTCAAATACCAGGACGGCGAGCGACGGACCGTCGGTCTGCGCATCGCCGCAAACGAGGTGGGCACCTACGCGCTGCGGCTGCAGTCCGGCGGCGAGGTGTTTCACGGCAGCGCCAAGCTCGAGAGTGCCCCGAACCTCGGGATGCTCTGGAATGACTCGGAGACCGTGTTCCTCACCTTTGCCCTGTTCCCCGTGCCGTCGGGTTATGGCTGCCGTGGATTCCTGCGCGACGGCGACACCACCTACACCTGGGAGCTCGCGTTTTCACTCAAACAGGACGTGGTCAAGGGTGACAACGTGGTAACGCTGCGGGGCCGGGGGCCACGCAGAACCTGAGTCCGCAGGTGCTCAGTCAGCCAGATCCAGCCAGGCCAGCTCCGCGGGGCTGAGCGTCAGGTCGAGCGCCGCCATGGAGCTTCGCGTTTCGGCGATCCGGCGCGGGCCGATCAGCGGGAAGCACGGGAAGGGCTGGTTGACGACCCAGGCCAGCGCGATCTGGATCAGCGTCACGCCCCGGCTCTGCGCCAGCTCGGCCGCGCGACGGCGCCGTTCGAAGTTCGCTTCGGAAAACCAGGTGGTTGCCAGCTCGGCCATGGTCGGCTGCACCGAGGTGATGACCGGATTCTCGCGTCCGGTCTGTGCCATGACTGTTTCCGCCCAGGGCGTGAAGAAGCCGCGTGCCTGACTGGACCAGGGCATCAGTGCCATGCCGGACGCCTCCAGATAGCTGCGGAATTCCGTCGAGGTGGCAGTCTCCACTCCGGGCCAGAGCGGCCGGATCATGCGGGCCAGGGAGAAATTGTTGGAGACGGCGCTCATGGGCTGACGGCCGCTCGCGTCCGCGTAATCATTGCCGGCGCGGATCCGCTCGAGGGTCCAGTTGGAGCCGCCCCAGGCCCGGATCCGACCGCGATCGATCTCGGCATTCACCGCATCCACGAACTCACCCACCGGTACCTCCGGATTGTCGCGGTGCAGGAAATAGACATCGACGGCGTCCGTCTGCAGTCTTGTCAGGCTCTCGTCCAGCTGCGGCGCGATGAATTCGGGCCGGTTGTGCGGCGTGTGCGCCCCCTTGCCGATGATCACGATGTCGTCGCGAACACCGCGTTGACGGTGCCAGTGGCCGAGCAGCGTTTCCATGCTGCCGCCACCATACAGATGGGCGGTGTCGAAAGCGTTGCCGCCCAGATTCAGAAAGTTGTCCCACATCACCGCGGCATGTGCCATGGACGGCTGGTTGTCGCAGCCCATCACCAGGCGGGAGACCGGTTTGTCCAGGTGGGGCACGTTGCCGGCCCGCACGGGCTGAGGCGGCCGGACGGTTCGCCCCGGCAGCGGACCGCGATGGGTCGCCGGCTGCTCCGCTTCATAGCTGAGCCCGATCGCACGGCGCCAGTCGTCCAGCGCGTGCGCGTTGCCGAGGCTGTCCGCCCAGGTCACCCGATCCGACTGCCGTTCTCCTGCGGCGATCCGGTCCGCCACGTGATCGACCTCGAGGGCATAGAGCGGATCGGCCCGGCCACGAACGATCTCGGGTTCAGCCCCATCCCGAATCAGCCGGAACTGCCAGTGACCGTCCTTATCTGCACACTTCCACGGGTTGCCGACGTGAATTCGACCGGTTTCTCCGTAGACCGTGAGGTCGTTATCGAGAACGGCGGTCACCGCTGTAGCGACCGCCGCCGTCATGTCGCTGTCGAAAGTCAGCAGCGCGGCGGACCAGTGGTCGACGCCGGTCGGACCCAGATGACCACCCGCGGTGATCCGGAGCGGCTCCCCGCCAGCGATCAGCCGGGCCGCGGAGACCGGATAGCAGCCGACATCCAGGATGCCACCGCCGCCGAGGCCACCGGCGAACAGCCGCGACTCTGCATTTACGGGGGCACGGAAGCCGAAGCTGGCGTCCACGTGGCAGATCCGGCCGATGGCGCCGTCGCGGACCAGGCGGACGATGGCGTCGGTCTGCGGGTGGCAGCGGTACATGAACGCCTCCATGAGGAAGCGGTCCGATTGCTCGGCAGTATCCACCATGGCCATGACCTCGGCGTGGTTGAGCCCGAGCGGCTTTTCGCAGAGCACGTGCTTGCCGGCTTCCAGCGCACGAACCGTCCAGTCGGCATGCTGGGTATGAGGGGTGGCGACGTACACGGCCTCTACATCCGGGTCGGCGAGCAGGGACTCGTACCCGGTGTAGGCCTGGACGGCACCGTGGTCCCGGGCGAACGCTTCGGCGCGGGTGCCGTCACGGCTCGCCACCGCGACCAGCGCGTTCTTCGCCGAGTCTGCCATGGCTCTGGCAAACGTCCCGGCAATGCTACCCGTGGCGAGTATTCCCCAGCGCAGCGTCATGACGGCCCCCTGCCCACGTCCGATCTGAGGTGAGGTGATAGCACAAGTCGCATCTCCTCGCCGAGATGCTCGAGGGCGGCTTCCACCGTGAGCGCCGGGTCGAGGATGAAGCGCAGCAGCGCGTAGTCCGCCAGATCGAAGAGCACGTTGCCGAGCGTAGGCAGATGCACGTCGTCGCCGAGCTCGCCGCGGGTCCTGGCCCGCATGAGCAGGCGCTTGAGCAGGTCGTGTGCCATTTCGTCGATCAGCCGGAACACGCGGCTGGCGTCCTCCGACTGCTGCAGGTACTGGATCGTCGCGATCCGCCAGAGTGTGCGATCCGCTTCGGCCACGGCGGCGAAGCTCAGCGTGTTCAGCGCATCGAGCGCGTCCGGCAGGTCGCCGTCCCAGTCCGCCAGCAGGGTCTCGTAGCGTCGGGCCAGATCGGAGACCTGATCGCTGAGCAGCGTGCGCAGGATCTCTCCCTTGGTGGGAAAGTAGTTGTAGAGCGTCTGATAGCTGAGCTCCGCCGCGCGCGCTACGTCCCGCATGGTGGTCTCCTCGTAGCCGCGGTCGCGGATCAGACGCTCGGCGACGGCAAGGATCTGACCGCGCGTCTGCAGCTTCTTCCGGGCCCGCAGGGACTGCTCGTCCATGGCCATCTTAATTTGACACGATCAAAAATTAGAACAAATATAGTTTTGTCTCGGGGTCCGCCACTGTCAATGTGGTTGGAATTGACAAAATGACCGAAATCGTTAATCTGGTCATTCATGCGACACACCGAACTACAGCAGATCG
>QJYB01000049.1 GCA_003247835.1 Gammaproteobacteria bacterium
CATCACGCCCGCGGAAGGTCGGGGCAGCAACTTCATGCTGAAGCTGGATGACCGGACCCTGCCGAGCGGCTTCAGGAGCTCCACCCGACCGTTCCAGATCCAGCGCGCGACCCGGGGTAAGGCACTGCACTTCAGCTTCGGCGCATCCATCTACCGGGTCGTCGGACTTGATGTGGCGGATGCCGTTTTCGTCCCCGGATCCACGGAGATGCGGCCTCAGTGGCGACCGAGGGTCGACCTGCTGATGAGTGAGCTCGACAAGGCACCGGCCGTGCTGCGTCTGTCCTACCTGGCAGACGTGGAAGACCCGCGACTGGTCGATCGTCGGGTGAAGCACCTGACCCGGATGATCAGCGATGCGTGGCAGGCCCGTGATCCGGAGTACCGGCTCGCCATCGAGCACGAGGTGTTCTGGCGGATGGGCAAGCCTCCTCAGAAGGACAAACGGCTGACCGCCGATGGGCGCTCGCAGGGCGGTGACGAGGACGAGTCGCCATGAACCACGTGCTGCCGATCACGATGCTTTCCCCGACGACTTCCTGCCTGCGGCCTGAACCCGGTCATGTTTCAGCTGAGAGGCTGTTCACGCCATCGACGGGTTCTGTCCGCCAGCCGCCGCTTTGCTCAGAAACGACGCCTCCTTGCCAACGTGTGACTCTCATCAACACAAGTTGCTAACAACAAGGCGATAGTGGCGGCCTGAGCCGCCTCGCGAGGCGGCCCCGGGACGGAATTGCATGGAACAGATGACCGACAGCGACAGGCCAGCAGTTCGAGCCATCGCAAGGCAGTGGCTGGTCGTGTCTGTGTTTGTGCGGCGCACTGGAGCGGATCGTACCTCGGTGGTGAGCAGGCCTGGTGACCTTCAGCAGCCTGAGACGCCATGAAGACGCCATTCGCTATCCTGACGGCATTGGTCTTTGCCGTGCTCGCTGTAGTTGCGGCACCGAGCGCGTCGGCGGCTGAGATCACCTACACATCCGTCGTCGGGATCTGGCACGACCCGGTGGACACCGTCCCCGGCAGTCAGCCCGGTGATCCGGCCATCACGAACGGAGATCCCACCTCGACCATCAGCTGGGGTACGACCTCCGGTTCGCAGAGCGGCTATGACTTCACGGCATCGCTTCCACCACCGTTCACCCTGCCCGGTCCCATTCCGTTCTTTTCGCTCGGCACCTTCACGCACCGGAATTTTTCCGTCGACGAACCCTGGTTGACTTCGGTTCAGCTCGACGTGGTCCTCGAGATTGCGGTGGACGGCGTGCCTACCGGTCCGCTGACGTTCACGTTCACGTTCAATCACGAGGAAACCCCGAACACCCCGCCGCCCGGTCAGTCCTGTCCCTACCCGACGCCGCCGGGTGAAGGCTGCACGGACCGTGTGACCATCGTCGCTTCCCCCAATCCGACGACGTTCAACGTCGGTGGCGTGGACTACACGCTGCAGATGAGCTTTCTCAACAACGGCAGCCCCGTGGACGAGTTCATCACGAGAGAAGGCGGCACCGTCAACAGCTCGGGGCTGGTCGGGGAGTTCACGCTGCCGCCGGGGCTCAGGGTCACGAAATCGGGACCGGCGTCTATGCGCCTGGCTCAGTGGGGCAACTTCCTGCTCGATGTGCAGAACGACGGGGACTCCGACGCGTACGACGTGACGATTCTCGATCGACTGCCGGATGGCCAGACCGGCGGGATGTGCGACACCACGCCGGAAATCCTGAGCGCGCAGGTTTTCGCGGCCGATGGCGTGACCCCTGTACCAGGCAAAGGTCCTCTGACCCAGGGATCGGACTATTCGCTCGTCTACGACGGCGGAACCTGTGAGCTCAGGTTCGTCACACAGAGCACCGCTGCCGTGATCAGCATCGGCGAACGTCTGATGATCGCCTACCGCACGCAGCTCGACAGCGATTCCCAGGACGGCGTCACTTTGACCAACCTGGCTGGCGCGACCGCGTGGTTCAGCGACGCCGCCTCCAATCCGAGCCGGATCCCCTACCTGCGCTCGCTGACCGACGGCACCGTCGGCATCGACGACCACGAGGACGCCCACGACGTCGCCGTCGACCTGCCCCTGCTCCGGTTCGAGAAGACGGTGATGAACGTGACGACGGATGAGTATCCCGCCACGGTCGCGAACCCCGGCGACACTCTGCGCTATCGGATTTACGTCGAGAACCTGAGCGATGTGGCCATCGACGATTTCCGGGTTCTGGACGTGCTCGACGGCCTCAACGATCCGCCGGCCTTCACACCGGGCACGCTGAACGTGATCACGGTGCCCGCCGGTGCCGATACCTCGAATACGGATCCGGCAGGCGGACCGGTCGGAACGGGTCTGCTCGATATCGGCAACCTTGCTATCGGGGGCCTCGGCGAGACCGTGCTCATCGAGTTCGAAGTAGAGCTCGCACCGGCGCTGACCAACGGTCGTTTCGTCTACAACCAGTCCGGGCTCTCGACGGGTGGCCTGCAGATTGCCGTCAGCGACGATCCGAACGTCAACGGCCAGGCCGATCCCGACGTCGCGGGCGACGAAGATCCGACCCAGGTTCCGATCGAGTCAGCGCCTTACTTCGACGTCGACAAGATCTCCACCTATCTCGACGGTGACCCCAACGTGCTGCTGGCCGGTGAGCGGCTGCGCTACACGATCACGGTGCGCAACACCGGTACCGAGAACGTCTCCGATGCGAGCCTGCGTGACGCGCTGCCGACCTATACCACCTATATCGCCGGCAGCACGCAGCTGAACGGTACTGCCGTTCCCGACCTGGCGGGCGGCGGTTTTCCGCTGACCGGCGGAGTGGCGCTCTGGGCGCCGGAGGACCCCACCCCGGGTGTCCTGAACGTGAGTACAACACCGACAGCGGACAGCACGGCGACGCTCACCTTCGACGTCGTCGTCGACCCGGACGCGGCCGACGGCACCGTGATTGCCAATCAGGCCCTCGTCAGCGCGATCACGCTCAGCATCGTCGATCAGCCATCGGACGATCCGCGCACGGCAGCCGTGGACGATCCTACTCAGGACGTCGTCGGCAACTTCCCCTACATCTTTCCGGTGAAAACCGCCGAGCTGCTGCTGGACTACGACTCACCAAACATCGTCGATCCCGGTGACGTGCTGCGCTACACGATTCTGGTTCAGAACAACGGGTCCGTACCCGCGACCATGGTGCGGCTGGCGGACGTGGTTCCGACCGACACCACTTATCTTGCCGATACCCTGACGCTGAACGGCGAGCCGGTCGGTCAGCCGGATGGCGGGGTTTTCCCGCTCGAGGCCGGCATCTGGGTCAGCTCCTCGGATCTGACGCCGCCACTGCCGGGCCCGGGAGAAGGTGAGATCAGCCCACGGGAAGCGGCGACGATCCAGTTCGACGTCCAGGTCAACGCGGACACCCCCAGGGGCACCCTGATCACCAACCAGGCGACGGTCAGCACCGAGGAGCTGGGTGATCAGCTCACCGACGGCGACGGCAACCCGGCCACCGGACCGGAGCCTACCGTGGTGGTGGTGGGACAGGCCCAGCAGCTCAGCATCACCAAGGAGGTGGCGGTGGTGGGCGGCGGTCCCGCGCTGGCCGGATCGACTCTCGAGTATCTGGTGACCGTGCGCAACACGAGCGCCGTACCCGCGTTCGATGTCTACGTGACGGACAACCTGGACGAGCCGACGACCGGCCAGCTCATCTACGTGCCCGACTCGGCGACGCTGAACGGCGGTACTGCCGGTGTGAGCATCGCTGACCCCGTCATCACCGGCAACTACTCGGCAGAGTACGGGCCGCTGCTGCCCGGTCGGGCGTTTGTGCTCCGCTTCCGCGCTCAGATCTACGACACCGCGCCCATCGGCACGACCATCATCAACCAGGCCTACGTCACGTGGAATACAGACCAGACCGCACGTGCCGAGGTACGCGTCGATGTGGGCGGGATGGTCGGCAGCGGCATCCTGAACGGCACGGTCTGGCACGATGCGAACTTCGACGATGTGCAGGATGCGGACGAAGCGCCGCTCGAAGGCTGGTCCGTGGAGCTGCGGCGGAACGATGAGCTCCTCGTCACCGTAACGACGGATGCGGACGGGGTCTACCAGATCGCCGGTATCGTCCCGAATTACCTCACCGAGGATCGTTACGACCTGACCTTCGTCGCGCCGGGTGCCGGTCCGACCACGGCGACCCTCGGTCTGGCGGACTCGGAGTTCACGGATGCGCCGCAGCGTATCTACGACATCGAGGTCCGTTCCGGCAGCAACCTGCAGAATCTCAATCTGCCCATCGACCCCAACGGCGTGGTGTATGACGCGCTGTCGCGACTGCCGCTGGCGGGAGCCACTCTCAGGCTCGTGAGCAGCGGCGCGTTGGACCCGCTGTCCGCAGACTGCTTCGACGATCCCAACCAGCAGGGTCAGGTCACCCTGGCGAGCGGTTACTACAAGTTCGATCTCAACTTCTCGGATCCGAGCTGCCCGAGCGGTGGCAGCTACCTGATCGAGGTGGAAGGTGGACCGAACTACGAGTCGCGCGTATCGGAGCTCGTCCCACCGACCACGGATGTCACCGACGCGCCTTTCAACGTGCCGTTCTGCGCGGGCACCGTCAACGACGCGGTGCCGCTGACGGGTATGCACTGTGAGGTGCAGGCGTCGGAGTTTGCGCCGCCGCTCGGCGCTGCTGCGGCAACGCCGGCCACGGCCTATCACCTGCACGTACTGCTGGATGACACCCGCGTTCCGGGCACCAGCCAGATTTTCAACAACCACATTCCGCTGGATCCGGTGCTGAGCGGTCTGGTGACCATCAGCAAGACCACACCCATGGTCAACGTCACTCGCGGTCAGATGGTGCCCTACCGGATCACGGTGCGCAGCACCTGGCCC
>QJYB01000007.1 GCA_003247835.1 Gammaproteobacteria bacterium
GCTCGATCTCAGGGCCACGCCCATCGACGAGCTGCTCGCTGTCTATGAGGCCCAGACTCACCGACGCTTCATCAAGACTCACACGCCGCTCGACGGGCTGCCGTACTTTCCGGAGGCATCGTACATCACCGTCGGTCGCGATCCCCGTGACGTGTTCATGTCCATGTTGAACCACCTCGGCAACAACGACCCCGAAGCGCAGCAGCGTATCTTCGGTGCGCAGCGGGCCGAGGGCCCCCCAATGCCGGAGGACATCGACGAGATCTTCCGCCTGTGGCTCACGACACCGTGCTTCGATTGGGAGGAAGACGGCTATCCCTACTGGTCGCACTTCCGTCACGCGCGAACGTTCTGGGAATTCCGACACCTGCCGAACATCCACCTGTTTCACTACAACGACTACCAGACCGACCTTCCGGGCGAGATGCGCCGGCTGGCGGATGCGCTCGAGATCGACATCGACGGCGATGAGATCGTCGCCCTGGCCGAAGCGGCCGGCTTCGACGCCATGAAGTCGCGCGCGGATGAGCTGGCGCCCGATGTCGATCACGGCATGTGGCGCAGCAACGATGCTTTTTTCAACAAAGGCACCAGCCGGCAGTGGGAAGGGGTGCTCAGCGAAGCGAGCCTTGCGCTCTACGAGCGGAAGAAGGTGGCCCAGCCCGGCATGCTCGGCGAGTGGCTGGAGAAGGGCAGCCGCGCGGTGGGCAATCCGCGGGATCTGTGACGACTGGAGAGGTGAGGATACTGATGAAATCGACTGTTTTGACTGCTGCGGCAGTGGCGTTCTGTCTGTCGGGGAGCCTGGCGCTCGCGGATCCGCTGGATGCCAGCCTGGGCGAGTTCCGGGATCTCTACCGCGAGCTGGTGGAGATCAACACCACGCTGTCTTCCGGAAGCTGCACGGAGGCGGCCAATGCCATGGCCCGTGAGCTGCGCGCCGCCGGTATCCGGGCAGAGGACCTTCACGTCATCGTGCCACCGGACTGGCTGAACCAGGGGAATCTGGTCGCGAGCCTGCCAGGCACCGATGAGAGCGCCCGCCCCATCCTGCTGCTGGCGCACCTCGACGTCGTCGAGGCCAACCCGGAAGACTGGGAACGGGATCCGTTCACGCTCATCGAAGAGGAGGGCACGTTCTATGGGCGTGGCACGGCGGACGACAAGGCCATGGCGGCCATCTTCGTCGACATCCTCAGGCGCATGAGGACGTCCGGGTACCAGCCGGAACGGACCGTGAAGCTGGCACTGACCTGCGGCGAGGAAACGCCGAACAACTTCAACGGTGTCCGCTACCTGATCGAGCACCACAGGGATCTGATCGACGCGGAGTTCGCGCTCAACGAAGGCGGATTCAGCCTGCTCGATGATGATGGCAACCGGATCTTCCAGGGTGTGCAGGCGGGCGAGAAGACCTATCAGGACTACCGGCTGGAGGTCCGGAATCCTGGCGGGCACTCCTCCCGGCCGGTGAAGGACAACGCAATCTACCGGCTCGCATCCGCCCTCACCCGCATCTCGGGCTATTCCTTCCCGGTGGAGTTCAACGACACCACGAAGAGCTACTTCGAGCGACGGGCAGCCATGACGGACGACGAGCAGGAGGCCGCGGACATGCTGGCCATTCTCCGCGACCCACCGGATGAGGACGCTCTGGCTCGGATCAGCGCCAATCCCAGCTTCAATTCCATACTGCACACCACCTGCGTGGCCACCATGCTGGAGGCTGGCCATGCGCCCAACGCATTGCCGCAACGGGCCGCGGCCAACGTGAACTGCCGGATTTTTCCGGGTCACAGCCAGGAATCGATCCGCCAGAAACTGGAAGAGATCGTGGCCGATCCGGAAGTGTCGGTGGCATTCGTCGATCCACCGGAGACCACCTCGCCGCCACCGCCGCTCACCCCGGAGATCATGGAGCCCATCGAGTCGGTGACCCAGGCGATGTGGCCGGGTGTGCCGGTGCTGCCGTCGATGGCGGCGGGCGGCACGGACGGCCGTTTCCTGACCCCGGCAGGCATCCCCACCTACGGGGTCAGCGGTTTGTTCATGCAACCCGAAAAGGTGCGGGCCCACGGACTGAACGAAGGCGTCCTGGTGAGGTCGCTGTATGAGAGCCGCGCCTTCCTGGACCGGCTGGTCAAAGTCTACGCGGGTGGGGAGTAATCACAGCCGCCCATCAGCGCGAGCAGCGACTCGAAATCGTCCTGTACCGTGTCGAGGGCCGCGCGGTTGGCCTGTTGCCTGCCGCAGCCGGTGCAGCGGTGGACCACCTGAAAGCCCTTGCGACTCCTGCGGATCCCCACGGGTTGCATGGGCGCACGACACCCACTCGCCCGATCGCCCGGGCGAACATCGTCCACGTGCAGCGACCACAAGCAGAAAGGACAGTGGTTGCGATAGCTGCCGTTGGTGACCGGCTGCACGACCGCACCGCAATGGATGCAGCGGAAACCGGTGTTTTCATCCGATCTCGCCAGATCCCGTCTCCTGCCATGCGAATTGCGATGGCGGGAAACGGGTTCGGTTTGCTCTTACCTCCGCGCTTGCGGGAGGCCCCAGGCTCGTTCAGGGAGAGGTCGATTCACCGCGCTACCCTTCCAGGCATCGGAGCGCGATTACTTTCGCTTCCAGCTTCATCGGCGCGTTGCAGCGCCGAATCCGGACCTCGACCGGTTTTCCTTGGCAGAAAAAAATCTGTGCCGGCCACTGTAACGCGGGCAACCCACGTTCCACCGATAGACGTGCACCTGAACTCACTGGCTGCCGGCGTCCCCCCCGTCAGGGGATCCGACGAGACCTGCTCGATCGCCCGATAACGGTTCCTCCTCGATTCCTGGCCGAATGATAGCAGCTGAACCTGATGCAGACCGGTCCGTTGCCGGGTGGGGTCAGCATTCTGTCCTCGCCTATAATCGGCACATTCGCGGAGGAGGCAGAACGGTGATTGGACGAACGGTCGCTGCGTCGTTGCTGATTGGATTGCTGGTCGGTTGCGGTGTGGAGGAGGCTGCCGCGCCTGTCGAGTCGGCCCGCCCGGTCCGGATCCTGGAAATCGGCGGTGGCGGTGTTGCCGGCGAGCGTACCTTCCCTGCCCGCATCGGCGCGAGCCAGCGGGCCGAAGTGTCGTTCCGGGTCAGCGGCCGTGTGCAGACGCTGGCCGTGAAGGAGGGCGATACGGTTGCACAGGGTCAGTTGCTTGCCCGGCTGGATCCAACGGATTTCGAGATCGTGGTGCGCGACCGGCAGGCCCGTTACGACAACGCCAAACGCAACTTCGACCGGGCGAAGGAGCTGATCACCGGCGGCAACATCTCCAAGATCGACTACGATCAGATGGAGACGGAGTACCGGCGCGCACAGACCGATCTGGATGCTGCGAAACAGAATCTGGAGTACACGACGCTCAACGCGCCTTTCGCGGGCACGATCACCCGCCGTTTCGTGCAGCAGCACGAGGAGGTTCTCGCCAAGCAGACGGTGCTGAACCTGCAGAACCTCAACCTGCTGGAGGTGCAGATCGACGTCACCGAAGGGCTCATCCGCACGCTGCGGCGACCCGCCGCTGCCGACGGGGTGCCCATCAGCCCACCGGCGGTTGCGGAGTTCGAAGACGTGCCGGGCGTGCGTTATCCGCTGACCCTGAAGGAGGTTTCCACTGAGGCGGATCCCCAGACCCAGACCTTTCACGTCACCTACACCATGCCCGCTCCGGAAGCGGTGCGCGTGCTGCCCGGGATGACGGCCACCGTCCGGGTGGATCTGAGCGAGGCCACTGACGCACCAGTCGCCTATTGGGTCCCGGCGCGGGCAGTGGTGGGCGACGCGTCTCTGGCCGCACGGGTCTGGCTGTACCGCGACGGCACGGCGGTGCCGAGACCGGTCACCGTCGGCCGCATGGACGGCGATCAGATCGAGGTGCTGGAAGGGCTCGAGCCGGGCGATCGGGTGATCACCGTCGGTGCCGCCTTTCTGGCCGAAGGCATGAAGGTGTTCCCCATGCAGGAATCCGAGCAGGCCGTGCCGCGCGCCGGTGACCCGGTCTGATCGGGGCGCCCGAATGAACATCGGCGAGTACTCGGTCCACAACCCGGTCATCTCCTGGCTCATCGTCATCATCATGGTGGGCGGCGGTATCTGGGGCTTCGAGCGGATGGGTAAGCTCGAGGATCCCGCCTTCACCATCAAGCTGGCCAAGATCATCACCCGTTATCCGGGCGCGTCCGCGGAGGAGGTACAGAACGAGATCACCTACCACATCGAGGATGCCGTCCAGCGGATGGAGCAGGTCAAGCATCTGAAGATGTCCGTCTCCCGGCCGGGACTGTCGGACGTGCTCATCGAGTTCAAGGACAAGTATCGCGCCGATCAGTTTCCGGACATCTTCGACGAGCTCCGCCGCAAGATGCAGGACATCGCCCCCCAGCTGCCGCCTGGGGCACAGGCGCCGGTGGTGCTGGACGACTTCGGTGATGTCTACGGCATCTACCTCGCGCTGTCGGGTGACGGTTACAGCTGGCGGGATCTGTGGGACGCGGCCGACCGTCTGAAGCGGGCGCTGGTGGTGATCGACGGTGTGCGCAAGGTGGCGATCGACGGTGAGCAGCGGGAGGTGATCTACGTCGACATCTCGCGGGCCCGCATGGGCGAGCTGGGCATCCCGCCGGGGCAGATCGCCGGCATCCTCGAGTCGCAGAACGTGGTGGTCGATGCCGGACGCGTGCGCGTGGGCGACGAGCTGATCCGCGTGGTGCCCACCGGCGAGTTCACCAGCGTCGAGTCTGTGGGCGATGTGCTCATAGGTTCTTCGGGCGGTCGCCTGGTCTACCTGCGGGACGTCGCCACGATCACCCGGGCCTACGAAGAGGT
>QJYB01000042.1 GCA_003247835.1 Gammaproteobacteria bacterium
GGAAAAGGCGGCTATTCTTGAGGTTCGCACCCGACATGTCAACGAAAGTGAGAATCAGATAACAGAACCGGTTCCAACTCTGCCTGCGCCTGCCTCGCCCGTCGGGCTACAATAACTGGGTCAATGTAGGACGCAGGGATTCCGCCGCGATCATGTACGCGATCAAGAAAATGGCCCTTTCCGCGATCGGGTCCGCGCTTCTCGTCGCAGCCAGCGGTCCGGTTGCGGCCGATCAGATCTACCGCTGGGTCGACGAGAATGGTGTGGTCAACTACACACAGCTGAAGCCCCGGGATGCGGACGCTCAGGCCATCACAACCCAGGGTGGAGCGACGCGAGAAGCCAAGCCGACCCCGGCAGCGCCTGCCACAGCGGTCGTCGACCCGGCAACTCAGGAACCGCTGTCCGCCGATCAGGAACAGATGCTGGAAGGGCTGCGCGCCGCGGAACGCGCCAGGCAGCAGGAGCTCGCCAAGATCAAGGCGGAGAACTGCCAGCAGTCCAGAGACATCCTGGCCCGTCTGACCGTCAAGAACCGGATCCGGGTCCGCGGGGATGACGGGGAGTACCACGTCATGCCCGAGGACGAGCGCCAGTCACGGATCAGCGACGCGCAGCAGAACGTCGCCCGGTACTGCGCCTCGGGCTGAACGGAACCCGCTCAGGTTCGATGCCTGAGCCAGGCCAGGGTGGCCATGCGACCCGTCTGACCGTCCCGCCGGTAGGAATAGAACCGCCGATCGCCGTAGGTGCAGTGTCGCTCGCAGAAGACGTCGCTCACCCCTTCCCGCTCGAGCAGCCGCTGCGCCAGCGCGAAGAGATCCAGACGACCCTTGCCCGGGTCCGCGGCGGGAAGGATGACCGCCTCCTCAGGTACCGGCAGGCGGGCAACGGCCTCCAGCACCTCGCCACCTACCTCGTAGGCCTCCGGTCCGATACCCGGGCCGATCCACGCCATCCGCGGCCGGTACGGCAGTGTCTCACAGGCTGCGGTCAGCACCCCCGCGACCAGACCACGCCAGCCTGCATGCACCAGGGCGAGGTTCCTGCAATCGGCATCCACCAGCACCACCGGCAGGCAGTCCGCCGTCAGTACCGCCAGCACCATGTCCGGTTCATCCGTCCAGACGCCATCGGCTACGGGTACGCCTCGTGAAGGGTCTGCGGATGCGTGGACGATGTCCGTACCGTGTACCTGCTCGAGCCACTGCATCGGCAGACCACCCAGCAGCCCGTCGAGATGCTTCCGGTTCGCCGCGACGGCGGCTGGATCGTCACCGACGTGAGTGGCCAGGTTGAATTGCGCGAAAGGTCCCTCCGAACGGCCATCGTCGCGGGTTGTGGTCAGGGCCCGCACCTGCTCCCCCCAGGGCCAGTGGGGTTCCACCCAGGCCGTCACCTGTCAGTTCCGGTCGTCATCACGGAAGCATCCTGCCTGAGCGCTTCAATCAGCTGCGTCAGATCCGCCGGCAGCGGCGAGTCGAAATGAAGCGGAACGCCGGTTACCGGGTGGCTGAGCCCGAGCTGCCAGGCGTGCAGCGCCTGCCGGGGGAAGTGCTGGAGCAGATGAATCAGCTCCGGCGCCGCGCCCGGTGGCACCCTGCCACGGGCACCGTAGCGTCGGTCCCCCACCAGCGGGAAGCCGATGCTGGCCAGGTGGACGCGGATCTGATGAGTCCGGCCGGTCTCCAGCGACGCTTCGACGAGCGAGTGCACACGATACCGTTCCATCACCCGGATCCGGGTCAGCGCCGGCTTGCCGTCCGGTCGCACCTGTTGCCGTGTCCGGACCCGGGGATCCCGTCCGATGGCCGTGTCGATGTCCCGACCGCCGACCATGCGGCCCTCGGTCACCGCCACGTAGATCCGTTCGATGAGACGCTGCTGGAGATCCCTGATCAGTCGCGTGCGGGCCCGATTCGACGCAGCGACGACCAGCAGTCCGCTGGTCTCCTTGTCCAGCCGGTGAATGATGCCGGCACGCGGCAGGCCGGCCAGCGCCGCGCGATGCCGGATCAGGCCGTTGACCAGCGTCCCGTCGGGGTTGCCGGCGCCTGGATGAACGACCAACCCCGCCGGCTTGTCGACGATGATGAGATCCTCATCCTCGTAGACCACGTCGAATGCCACCGGCTGGGCGCTGGCCCAGTCCTCGCGGGGTAACTGCTGTGCGTTCAGGACGAGGATTTCGCCGCCAACGAGCCGCTGCTTCGGCTTCACCGGCGCCCCGTCCACGGTCAGAGCGCCATCCGCGATCCAGCGACTGAGCAGCGCCCGGGAGAAGTCCGTAAAGAGCAGCGCTGCGGCCTTGTCGGCCCGTTCTCCAGCCAGCTCCGGCGGTACCGCGACCGAGCGGTGCAGCGTCGCGCCCTCACCGTCGTGGTCGTCGTTTACGGATTTCACCCTGCCAGCATCGTCCGAAGCGGAGTTGCAACCGTACGCTATATCGTTAAATTAGCGAAACTTTTTCACCGTCCGGCAGATTGCCGGCCCAACGCACGGTTCGAGGTTGCATGACCAGAAGCATTACGGCAACCAGCAACGCCCGCCGGATTTCCGTCCACGCCGCACTGCTCGCGCTGTGTCTCGCGCTGGCCGCCGCCGGCTGCTCTGCCATTCCGTTCTTCGGCAAGGACAAGAAGAACTTCGACGACGAGGATCTCGACAAGACCGAGCAGATGCTCTACCGGGACGCGCAGCGCAGTCTGCGTTCCGGAAACTACACGAGTGCCATCGAGATGCTGCAGCGGCTGGAAGCCCGGTTCCCTTTCGGCCGTTATGCCGAGCAGGCCCAGCTCGAGATCATCTACGCCCAGTACATGGCCTCCTCCTACGAGGCCGCCCGTAACGCCGCCGACCGCTTCATCCGCCTGCATCCGAACAATCCGCACGTCGACTACGCCTATTACCTCAAGGGCCTCGCTTCCTACAGCGAGAACCGGGGCATCATGGACAGGATCTACGCCTCGGATCCCGCCCGCCGGGACATGACCCACGCGCGCGATGCCTACTCGGATTTCGCTACGCTGCTGGCACGCTACCCGTCCAGTCAGTATGCGTCGGATACCCGCCAGCGCATGCTGTATCTGCGCGACCTGATCGCGCGCTCGGAGCTCTACATAGCGGATTACTACATGCGGCGTCGTGCCTATACCGCGGCCGCGAACCGAGCCCGCTACGTCGTGGAAACCTATTCCAAGTCCGACGTGACCGCCGATGCCCTGGCCGTGCTCATCGAGGCGAACTATCGGCTCGGCCTGACGGAAGCAGCCAACGACGCGCTCCGCGTGCTGGCGCTCAACTACCCTGACTACCCGGCGTTCGACAAACAGGGCAACCTGGTGCTCAAGGACCAGGTCCGCAACCGGGACCGATCCTGGACCAACCTGATTACCTTCGGTCTGCTGGATCGGCCTTCGGTACCACCACCCATAAAGATCCACCAGCCCGAAGGAACCGGGGAGTTTGACTCCCGCTCGTGATCACCTATCGAGCCGAGATTCTCGACGAGGTTGAGCGCCGCCGGCTCGAGCTCACCGTCCGGCTGCTCAAGGTCTACAACTACTACCGGGTGCTCGTCGGTCTGGCACTGATGGCGGTGGCCTCCCAGACGCTGCTCTCCACCCGACTCGGGGAGTACGATCAGACCGCCTTCTACCTGCTGACCGGTATCTACACGCTGGTGAACCTGCTCTCCGCGGTGGTGGTGCAGTTCGTTCCCCATCGCGCGTTCAAGAGCGAGCTGCCGTCGCTGACGCTGGTGATCTTCGACATTCTCGTGCTCACCGGCCTGACCTTTCTGTCCAACGGCGTGTCCAGCGGTCTCGGCGCGCTGGTGCTGGTTTCCGTCGCCATCGGCTCCATTCTGGTGACGGGCCGACTGGCGAACCTGCTGCCGGCTGTGGCCACCATCGCCGTTCTCTACGAGGAGTTCTACCTGTCGCTGGCCACACCGGGGCTGCATGACGACTTCTTCCAGGCGGGCGTATTCGGCGCACTTTATTTTGCCGCGGCGCTGTCCATCCAGAGCATCTCCAGACGCGTCCGCCAGAACGATATCCGCGCCCTCACCCAGGCCGCGGAGCTGGCCGACCTGGAACGGATCAATCGGCAGATCGTGCAGCGCATGCGCACCGGCATCCTGCTGGTCGATCACGAGAACCAGATCCGCATGGCCAATCAGTCTGCCTTGGCACTCATGGGACAGATGCACGAGGAAGGTCAGACGGCACTGCCGGAGGCGCTGCGCGAGCACCTGGACGCGTGGCGGGAAAACACGCACTTGAGGATTTCTCCCTTCCATATCCGAGCGGACACACCGGAGGTGCGGGTCGCCTTCTCCGCGGTGCGCGCCGACGACTCCGAAGGTGACGTAACCGTCTTTCTCGAAGATACCGGCGAGATCCAGCAGCAGGCCCAGCAGCTCAAGCTCGCAGCACTCGGCCGGCTTTCCGCCAGCATCGCCCACGAAATCCGCAATCCCCTGGGAGCAGTCAGTCACGCCGCGCAGCTGCTCAGCGAGTCGCAGAATCTGGACAAAGGGGATGCCCGCCTGACCGACATCATCCACAGCCATTGCCAGCGTATGAACAGCGTCATAGAAAATGTGCTGGAGCTGTCACGCCGTCGCCCGCCGACCCCGGTTAAACTGCTTCTGGTGGACTTTCTCGAAGAATTCAGGACCGAATTCGTCGAGTCCGTTACCGACGCAATCATCGAGATCGACGTGGAGCCGAGGGACACGGAAGTGCGGGTCGACAAGGGACAACTTTCTCAGGCGCTGACCAACCTGGTCGACAACGGCCTGAGGGCCAGCGTGGAAGCCGGCGGCGAGCCGCGGGTACACCTCGTCGGTGGTATCGATCCCCGTACCGATCGACCGTTCCTGAACGTGATCGATCGCGGTCCGGGTGTCCCCGAAGAGCAGCTCTCGAAGCTGTTCGAACCGTTCTTCACCACCGCCGCATCGGGCACCGGCCTGGGGCTGTATATCTCCCGGGAACTCTGCGAGGCCAATCAGGCCCGACTCAACTATCACACCGAGCCCGAAGGGGGCAGCTGCTTCCGGATCACCTTCGCCCATCCGGAACGGATTACCGCATGAGCCACGCCGCAACCAATCTGGCACGTCCCGCCAAGCGGGCGCTGATCGTCGACGACGAGCCCGACATCCGGGAGCTGCTGGAGATCACACTGGGTCGGATGTCCATCGACACCGCCGCCGCCGCGGACCTTGCCGCGGCACGGAAGCTGCTGGAGCAAGACGATTTCGATCTCTGTCTGACCGACATGCATCTGCCCGACGGCAATGGCCTCGAGCTGGTGGAATACATCACGGAGCTGAAGCCCGATCTTCCGGTAGCCGTCATCACCGCCTTCGGCAGCATGGATACGGCCATCAGTGCCCTGAAAGCCGGTGCCTTCGACTTCGTACAGAAGCCCGTCGATCTCGAGCAGCTGCGCAGCCTGGTCGACACGGCACTGCGACTGACGCCGATGTCGCCGGCGCGCTCCGGGGGCGGCCGGCTGTTGGGTCACTCCGCCCGCATGACGGCGCTCCGGGAACAGATCGGCAAGCTGGCGCGCAGCCAGGCGCCCATCTACGTCAGCGGCGAGTCCGGCTCCGGCAAGGAGGTGGCCGCCCGGCTGATTCACGAGCAGGGCCCCCGCGCGGACGGTCCCTTCGTGCCCGTCAACTGCGGCGCCATCCCTAGCGAGCTCATGGAGAGCGAGTTCTTCGGTCATATCAAGGGCAGCTTCACCGGTGCCGTGGCAGACAAGAAGGGCCTCTTCGAGGCAGCGGAGGGAGGCACCCTGTTTCTGGACGAAGTGGCAGACCTGCCCCTGTCCATGCAGGTCAAGCTGCTGCGTTCAATACAGGAAAAGACCGTCCGGCCTGTGGGATCCGCCGAGGAACGACCCACCGACGTGCGCATCCTGTCCGCGACCCACAAGGACCTGGCCGAGGAGGTTGCCGCCGGCCGGTTCCGGCAGGACCTCTACTACCGGCTCAACGTCATCGAGCTGGCCATGCCGAGCCTGCGCGACCGGCGCGGCGACATCGCCGAGCTGGCGGACCAGATCCTCGACCGGCTGGCCGCAGATTACGGCAGCGACCGACCGGAGCTGACAGCCGACGCGCTCCGCGCCCTAGAGGACTACGACTTTCCAGGCAACGTGCGGGAGCTCGAGAACGTGCTCGAGCGCGCCTTCACGCTCTGCGAGGGAAAACGTATCGTGCCTGCCGATCTGCAGCTCGATCCCGCTCTGGACGGCACCGTACCGGGCGTCACGAGCGAGGCGGCAGCGACCGCCGACACCGGCACCGACGTGCCACCGCAGGCGCCGGCCCCGAACGGGGCCGCGCCGGTGCTCGCTCCCGGACAGTCGCTGGAGGACTACCTCGAGACCGTCGAGAAACAGCTGATCGTCGACGCGCTCGAGTCGACGCGCTGGAACAAGACGGCCGCCGCGAAGAAGCTCGGCATCACCTTCCGGGCGCTCCGCTACCGGCTGCAGAAGCTCGACCTCGAGTAAGCCCGCTCTTCATCTGCCGGACGGCGTTCCCCTACAGATCGGCACCATGCTGAGCCCTACTCTGCGGCAGCATGCACCGCTGCGGATTCACACTGCTCGAGCTGCTGATCGTTCTGGCGATCGCAATCAGTCTCGGATATCTGGCCTATCCGCCGTTCAGCCAGCTGCTGGAGCGCATCCAGAGCACCAGCCGCATCAACGGCCTGGCGGGGCTGGTGCGTTTCGCCCGGCAGACGGCGATCACCCGGCACCAGTGGGTGACGCTGTGTCCCGCGCTCGGCGAATCCTGCACGCGCAGTCAGGACTGGAGCACGGGCATCCTGTGCTTCGCCGATGACAACCGGGATGGCGCCCGTCAGCCGGACGAGCCGATCCTCGCGTATCAGAATCCCCTGGAGCCGGGAGAGCGGTTGACCTGGCGCTCCTTCCGCCAGCGGTACTATCTGCAGTTCCGGGCCGAAGGCTATACCAACTGGCAGAACGGCAGCTTCGCCTACTGTCCCGCGAGCGGCGACGCCAGAAACGGCAAGGTGCTGATCATCAACATTCAGGGGCGACCGGCCACGGCAGCCGATCTGGATGGGGATGGCATCGTCGAGCAGGCCAGCGGTGAGCCGCTGGCCTGCTGACCACACTCAGGCGCCTTCGAGACTGTAGTTGTCCGGGAGCTGCTCGATGCGTACCGCTTCACGCTCCGAGGCCGACAGCACCCGATAGGTGACGTGGGCCTTCATGCCTTCCTGCAGCATGGTGAACGCACCATGGCTGCCGCGGATTTCCACCGTCAGCTCCGGCGCCATGCGGAAGCTGAGCCCCTGGAAGATCATGGTGTTGGCCCCGAAATCCAGCTCCTGGATGGTGCCCTCCATCTCCTTCTCCGGGGCGATGGCAAGCGTGCTGGCGGCGCCAGCGAGACTGCTGGTAACCAGCAACATCAAGAACAGTAACTTTCTGCCAATGTTCATGGCTACCTCCTAATCCACCTGCTGCCAGGACAGTCGGCCTGTCCGGTTGTCGTTGACGTCGAGTATCCGGAAGGACGTGGTCTCGTTACCACCGCTGATGAACAGGAAGTCGGTATCACCTTCGCCGCCGAGGATCGAGGGATCCACGAGGGAACCGTCCAGCGCTTCCTGATCGAACAGCAGGCCGCCCGAGTACGATACGCCGCCGACATCCACCAGGTCGTTGTTGTCCACGTACCCGTCGTTGTTGAAGTCGACGAGCGCGAAGATCGGGTTACCGCCGGTCAGCACGTCGAACAGCAGGATCGCACCCGGTCTCGATCCGAAGCAGCTCGTTGCGCCCACACTCGGCAGCACCGTGGTGGCGATGATCACACCGTCGCGGAACAGCAGACGCCGCACGGCTTTCTCACCCGGGAACTGCGGTCCGGGTGGGGGCAGACCGGATGTGTCGGGGTTCGTCGCACCGGACAGCGTGTTCGTCGCCCTCGGCATGTCGAGGTCGATGTACCAACCGTAGACACCCGGGGTAGCGCCTTCGGAGACGTAGTTGACCGGGTTGCTGGTCAGGATCCGGCGCGTCTGCGGCGGGCTCAGGGAGTCGTCGACGACGTTGGTCATCACCTGCTCGACCAGCCGTAGAGCCTTGGTGTCGGGCTGTGCCGTCGCCGGGTTTGCCTCGCCTCGATCCCAGATCGTGTAGATCGACTGGATGTCCTGGGCGTTCGCGTCTTCCCGGGCGATATGGCTGCCCGTTCCGAAGGTGACCAGGAATCCGTCCTCCGTCGGGTGCTTGGACACCACGGGCTTCGACAGGATGGGCTGCAGGGTGGTGACCCCGCCGCCGTCCGTATAGCTCGCGGTGAACAGCCGCGTTGACGTCCAGTTGTTCGGATTCGGATCTGTCAGGTCGAACCGGTACAGATTACCGAGCCGATCACCCGCGTACACCCAGTCCACCGTGCCGTTGAGATCGACATCCACCGCCGTCGGCGTGCCGAGACCGTTCGGATAGCCGGCGCGCAGCGCGGGCGCAATCGGCACACCGAAGCCGGTATCGATCTTCACGAAATCACCCGGATCCCAGCCGTCGACCCCACGGTTCACGAACAGCACGAACAGCTTCGCGATACCGGCCGTGGAGTTGAGACCATTGCCGAACACGGCAACCCACTCCTTCTGGGCCGGCGATCCACCATCCGAGACATTGCTCATGGTGATGGTCGGCTGATTCATGGAGACGCCGAGGTCCTTGACCGGGCGGCCCGTCGGGTCGAGCAGCGCCCCACCCCCGATCGGGTTGCCGGAGCCGTCGACCGGATACGTATCGTCCTCGTCGGTGAACTCCCAGAGTACGCTAGAGGTTGCGGCAGCTTCCGTGACGTACTGGGTGTCCGGATTCGTGACGTTCAGGGCGAAGTAACCCTTACCGCCGGCGCCCAGACCACCGATCATCAGCGTCACCCACTCCTTGCCGGTCACGGCCTGGCTGGGTCGCATGTAGACGTCCTGGATGCTGGGCGTCAGGTCCACGTAGTACTTGTGCTGATAGAACGGTGACGCCACGTCCTCGAGATCGTTGTGATAGATCTCGCTGGTGTCCATGTTCTTGCTCGGCACGTACCCGAACACCTCCAGACCCGTAGACGCGTTGAAGCCGTGCAGAATGCCGTCGTTCGCACCGACGTACACCACCGGCAGGCGGGAGAACTTGGACTGTGCAAAGGTGCTGTACAGATCCGAGGTCGGGTACGGTGCCTGATCCCGGTTGATGGCGCCGGGGGTACCGACGAACACCGGGCTCGAGTTGACGATGTCACCCAGCAGGCCGTTCAGCGGCGGCCGATCGCGCAGCACACCACCGTTCTGGTTCTCGTTGCTGCGATCGCCACGAACGAAGTCGACCTCCGAATCGCTCATCATCAGCTGGTACTCGGGGGACAGATCCGTGTGCCGGAAAGGTATGCCGGCACCCGTGATGTCGGAGGTCACCAGCACCCGGTTGTTGGGCAGCAGGTTGGCCGGGTTGAGCATCTCCGATGCCCGCCACACCGGCGCCGCTCCCAGCGAGCCATCCGTGAAGACCTGGGTGGCCGTCAGCTCACCGGTGTTGTCCCGCAGGTCGAAGAAGCCGCGGTAGAGCAGCGTGCCGTCCCTGAGCGAGGTCGAGTTGAACGCCGCCGCGGAGGTGGACGACGCCGCCTGGGTGAACTCCAGGAAGGCCTGCTCGAAGGCCGCCTGCAGCTCCACGGGATTGCTGGCACTGAGGAAACGTCCCCGGCCGTTCACCGCCGCATGCAGCATGTCGTCGATCTTCTCGAAAGATCCGTCGAACGGATTCGACCAGGCAAAGGGCGTGGTGGGATTCAACGGCACGGACGACGGCGCAATCGTGCCAGCCACCCCGAACGCGATCGCGTACGTCTTCATGTGCTGATGCATGGTGTTGTTGGCCGCGCTGAACGTTCCCGGCGGCGCACCATCGATGTCCATCCTGGACAGCGGCACCTCGTTGTCGAGGGTCGGCTGGATGTCGGTCTCGTAGTAGTGCATGGCCACGTCGGCGAGGGTCGCGTTGACGGTGTCCGCATAGCGACCGCCGTCGAAGGGCCCGGCGCCGTCGGTATCGTCGTTGCCCGGCACCCCGGCACCACCGTTCCAGTAGCCGTCTGAGAACAGCAGCGCGAAGTTCTGCTGGCACATGCCGTCAGGCGCCGGCAGCGCGGGGCAGTAGGTGCCGGTCTGGCAGGCGAAGATGTTTCCCGCCCGACCGAGTGCCTGCCGCAGCGGCGTGCCGCCGTAGGAATCAACGTCGTAGATGTTGTCCATGAGCAGCTTCTTGTTGCCTTCGGTGTACAGCTCGTTCATCAGCCGGATCTCTTCGGAGCCCGTGTTGCTGATGGTCTCGTAACCGATACGGATGTCCTGCACCTCGGACACGACGCGCCCGATTGACGACTTGGTGACGTGCTCACGCGACCGGTAGTACTGGAACCAGTTGGCAAAGTTCTGAATCTCCTCCGTATAGGAGCAGGTCGTCGGGTCACCGTCTGCAGCGCAGTCCTCGCGTCCGTTGGCCGCGGGCCAGGGCGCGTTGGCCGGCGTGATCTCGACCAGCGTGTGCGGGTCGTTCCAGGCCAGCGGCGCATCCGCCGTCGTCGTGTAGTAACGCGGTATGTACAGGCTCTCGGTGCCGTTCACATCGACGTTGTTGCGTCCGCCGTTACTGTCCCACTCAGGCACGTTCGACGAGCGATAGGTGTGCGACGACAGCATGTCGAAGGTGTTCGTCGGGTCACGGGGCTCCAGGCGGATTGCGCCCGGGACCGCGTCCGTGAAGTCGTTGTTGTTGATGTCCTGACCGATCCAGGGCCGGTACATGATCGACGGGTTGTAGTAGATCTTGTTGTACTTATGGTTCCGTGCCCGCCAGACACCGTACTGGTTGCCTGTCATGTCCGGATCGGCATTGAGCGCCTCCTCCGTCGGCAGGATCCGACCGCTGTCACTGGACGGCGGGTAGGCGTTGGTCGGCAGGTCCCACAGGTAGACGTAACTGGTCGAGTAACGCCCGCTGCTGGCCACCGACGAGTTGTCGAGGTTGAATCCACCCTGCTCGTCCACGCCGGCAACGATCATGTTCCAGTCCATGCTGCCGGAGTCGTCCATCACCACCAGCACGTTCGGCGGCACGTTGGACGTCTGCTCGAGCGGAATGTTGGCGATGTTGTAGGTGATCGCCACCGTGCCCGGCGCCGGCGGCGGCGGGGCGGGCGGAATCGGGTTCACCACCACGCGGACCTCGTAGTCCGATCCGGCGCTCAGGTCGATGCCGTCGAACAGCCGGTAGTAGAAGGAGATCTGGCCGGTGAAGTTGATCGGCGGCGTGAACTGGAAGCTGCCAGTCGCGTTGTCGAAGCTGAGGCTGCCCATGGGCGGCGGCACCGTCAGCACGGCGGAGAGCGCAGATCCCACCGGATTACCGGAACCGTCCAGCAGGGCACCGTCCACGTCATAGCTGCCAGTGAACACCCCTTCGGTCGTCGCCACGGTCAGCGTCTGGTTCTCGTAGATCGAGAACGTGCGCTGCTGAACCCCTTCCGGCGGGTCGTTGACCTGATTGATCTGAATGGTCACCGTGGCCGGTGGTGAAACGTCACCGTCCGTATCGACGATGTAGTAAGTGAAGTAGTCCGTGCCGAAGAAATTGTCCTTCGGCTGGTACTCGATGTTGCTGCCGACGACCGTCACCGTGCCGTTCGGATCCGCCACCGGATCGTCGAAGGCATTCAGCACGATGGTCGGGGCACTTTCACTGTAGCCACCCACGCCCGCTGCGCCGATCACCGTCGGCTGCTCGGCCAGGTAGTCGTTGGCCAGCACCGGGATCACGATGAGGCCGGGATCCTCGTTCAGTGGCCCGACGAAGTCGTCTGCGGCAACAGGCAGGTCGTTCACACTCGTCACGTTGACGTCGAAGCTGTCCGTCACGGACCTTCCGAAGCTGTCCGTCGCCTGCACCGTGATGGTGGCCACTCCGAACTGGTCCGGTCCCAGGTGCAGCGTCAGGATGGAGCCGACGAGCGTTTCCACGTCGAACAGACCCGGATTGGTGTTGGTTCGGCTGAATACGAGCACATCCGCATTGGTCGCGATGTCCACGTCGCCAAAGACTGTGCTCAGATCGAAAGTGAACGTCGCCGGATCGTCTTCCATCAGGTTCAGGTCGCCGATCGGGCTGACCACTGTAGGATCGTCGTTGACCGGCGTCACCGTCACCGCGAAGGTGTCGCTGACGGTGTTGGCGCTGACGTCCGTTGCCGTGACCGTGACGTTGACCAGACCGTTCTGGTCGGCGCCGAGGACGAGGTTTACCGTGCCGGCCACGACCGTGGCGCTCGGCACCAGCGTCGCGTTGTCCACGCTGACGCTGTAGTTGAGCACGTCGCCGTTGGGGATGTCCGGATCGTCGAACACGCCGGCCAGGCTGACGCCCAGCGTGCCCGAGTCCTCCGCCACCGTCTGATCGGTGATCGGCGACGCCACGAACGGCGGGTCGGTGACCGGCGAGATGGTCAGATTGAACGTGGTCGTCGCCTGAGTGCCGGCCGCATCTTCGGCGAGCAGAGTGATGACGGCCACACCGTTGGCGTTCGGGGTAACAGAGAAGTCGACGGTGCCACCGAGGCTCGCCAGCGGCGAATTGGTCGGTACCAGCAGCGCGGGATCAGAGCTGGTGACGGTGACGGTATGGGTATCACCGCCGTTCGCCAGGTCGACGTCGCTGAAGGCGCCGGCCAGGCTGACCGACACGGTACCGATATCCTCAGGCGCACCCTGATCGGTCACGCCTGCGGCGACCTGAACGGGGTCGTTCACCGAGTTGATGGTCAGTATGAAGGTATCCGTCGCCTGCACGCCGGCCACGTCTTCGACCCCTACCGTGACGGTGGTGACGCCGTACTGATTGGCGACCGGCGTGACATCCACACCGCTGCCGTTCGGGGTGACCGTGACCAGGCCCGTGTCGTAGCCGGGCAGCACGATGACGGTCAGGACATCCGGCGGCGTATCGCCGAGGTCCGGATCGTCGAACTCGCTCAGCACCTGCACCGTCAGCGCAGGGTCGTCCTCGTCCATGACCTGGTCCAGCACGTCACCGACGAGCACCGGCGGATCGTTGATCTCGATCACGGTGATGGTGATCGTCTCGGAGTCAGTCAGCACCGGCGTACCGTCATCGGTCACCACCACGGTGATGTTGAACGTGCCCGGGCCATCGGCTTCCGCCGGCGTCCAGGTGAACAGGCCCGTCACGGGATCGATGGACGCACCAGGCGGTACGGCGCCGGACAGGCTGTAGGTCAGCGTGTTCGCTGGCACGTCGGCGTCGGTGGCCGACGCGGTGAAGCTCAGCAGCGTCTCCTCGTCGATGCTCTGGTTGCCGATCGGCGCCAGCACGGGGGCTTCATTCACCTCGTTGACCGTCACCGCGAAACTCAGCGTATCCGTGCCGGTCTGGCCGTCGTCCACCAGGACGTCGATGGTGTACACGCCCGGGCCCTGGTCTTCCGCCGGGGTCCAGGAGAACTGGCCCGTGGACGGATCGATGCCTGCACCCGTCGGCACTACCCCGGTCAGACTGTAGGTGAGTGGATTCGCCGGGAGATCGGGATCCGTCGCGGTGATGGCAACCACCAGCGGCGAGCCCTCGTCGATGGTCTGATCGCTGACTACACCCAGCACGGGAGGTTCGTTGACCTCGCTGACGGTGACGCTGATTGTTTCGAAGTCGTCCAGTACCGGGACGCCGTCGTCGGTGAGTCGGACCGTGATGTTGTAGACGCCCGGACCCTGAGCTTCCGTCGGGGTCCAGCTGAACGCACCGGACACCCCGTCGATGGACGCTCCTGCGGGCGCACCGGCGTCCAGGCTGTACGTCAGTGTGTCGGGAGTGGGGCCATCGACGTCACTACCCGTGGCGGTGAACGTGAGCAGCGCGCCTTCCGCCGTGCTCTGTGCGCCGATCGCATTGAGTACCGGCGCCTGATTCACTTCATCCACCGTAATGGTGATCGTTTCCGAGTCGCTGAGTCCGTCCGTGTCGGTGACCTGCACCGTGACTGAATAGCTGTTGGGACCCTGAGCTTCGGTCGGCGTCCAGGTGAACACGCCGCTGCCCGGGTTGATCGCCGCACCGGCGGGATAACCCGGTGCGAGGCTGAAATTGAGACCGTTCACCGGCAGGTCCGGGTCTGTTGCGGTTGCCGTGAACGTCAGCAGGTTGCCTTCACCGATGTTCTGGTCGCCGACCGGATTCAGCACCGGTGCCAGGTTCACCTCGTTGACGGTTACCGCAACGGTCTGCACATCCGTGCCGCCCATGCCGTCGTCGACCTGCACGTCGATGTTGGTCACCGCCGGACCCTGATTCTCGGCCGGGGTCCAGGAGAACTGTCCCGTGGTCGCGTTGATGCTGGCACCCGCCGGTACCACACCGGTCAGGCTGTAGGTCAGCGTGTTGGCCGGAAGATCCACATCGGTCGCCGACGCCGTGAATGTCAGCAGGGTGCCCTCGTCGACGGTCTGCGGCGCGATCGCGCCCAGCACCGGATCCACGTTCACCTCGTTGACCGTCACGGCGACGCTCTGTGTGTCCGAACCGCCGACACCGTCATCCACCTGGATGTCGATGTTGACCACGGCAGGGCCCTGAGCTTCCGTCGGGGTCCAGGAGACCTGGCCCGTCGTTGCGTTGATGCTCACACCCGCCGGTACCACACCCGTCAGGCTGTAGGTCAGGGTGTTCACCGGAATGTCCGAATCCGTCGCCGACGCCGTGAACGTCAGCAGCGTGAGTTCGTCCACGGTCTGCGGCGCGATCGCGCCCAGCACCGGATCCACGTTCACCTCGTTGACCGTCACGGCGACGCTCTGCGTGTCCGTGCCGCCTGCACCGTCGTCCACCTGGATGTCGATGTTGACGACGCCGGGACCCTGATTCTCGGCCGGGGTCCAGGAGAACTGTCCCGTGGTCGCGTTGATGCTCGCACCCGCCGGTACCACGCCGGTCAGGCTGTAGGTCAGGGTGTTGGCCGGCAGGTCCGAATCCGTCGCCGATGCGGTGAACGTCAGCAGGGTGCCCTCGTCCACCGTCTGCGGCGCGATCGCGCCCAGCACCGGGTCCACGTTCACCTCGTTGACCGTCACGGCAACGCTCTGCACATCGGTGCCGCCGACACCGTCATCCACCTGGACGTCGATGTTGACCACCGCCGGGCCCTGAGCTTCCGTCGGCGTCCAGGAGACCTGGCCCGTCGAGGCGTTGATGCTCACACCTGCCGGTACCACGCCGGTCAGGCTGTAGGTCAGCGTGTTCGCCGGAATGTCCGCATCCGTCGCCGATGCCGTGAACGTCAGCAGCGCGAGCTCGTCCACGGACTGCGGCGCGATCGCGCCCAGCACCGGATCCACGTTCACCTCGTTGACCGTCATGGCAACGCTCTGCGTGGCCGTGCCGCCTGCACCGTCATCCACCTGCACGTCGATATTGACCACACCAGGGCCCT
>QJYB01000124.1 GCA_003247835.1 Gammaproteobacteria bacterium
GTGGCGTCCCTGGTTGAAACCATCACCGGCGGCAAGGTGTTTCTCAGGATTCTGTCGAACCTGACTGATCGGGCCATCGCCCGTGCCTCCGTGCGCATTCCGGTGAAGAACCTCGAAGGCAAAGGCTTCACGGGCGAGGAGGTGCGGGACGGCATCATCCTCGCCACCGATCTCGCCGTGGTCGATCCTTACCGCGCCACGACGCACAACAAGGGTGTCATGAACGGCGTGGACGCTGTTGCGATCGCCACCGGCAACGACTGGCGGGCCATCGAATCAGCCGCGCACGCCTACGCGGCCCGGGACGGCCAGTACCGTTCCCTGACCCGCTGGTATGCGGACGACAACGGCGACCTCATCGGTGAGATCGAGATTCCGATGAAGGTGGGTACCGTCGGCGGCAGTCTGGAGACCAATCCCAGCGTACGCATCAACCACCGCCTGCTGGGCACACCCTCGGCGACCGAGCTCGCCGGCATCATGGCCGCGGTCGGTCTGGCGCAGAATTTTGCGGCCCTGCGCGCTCTGTCCACAGATGGTATCCAGCAGGGTCACATGACTCTGCACGCCCGCAGCGTGGCCAGCACCGCCAACGTGCCGGAGGACCTGTTCGATGCGGTGGTGGAAGCGCTCATCGAGTCGGGGGAGATCAAGGTATGGAAAGCCCAGGAGATCGCCAAGAACCTGGCGCGCAAGTCCGTGGTACCCGACCACGGCGAGCGAAGCTCTGCATGCGGAAAGATCATCCTGCTCGGCGAGCACGCAGTGGTTTACGGCCGCCCGGCCATCGCCCTGCCCATACCTCTGGCCGTGGAATCTCTCGTCAGGAAGGGCGGCAACGGTATCGATCTGGTGATTCCGCGCTGGGGGCTCGAACAGAAGGTGAAGGCCGGCAGCGGACAGGGCCTCTCCGGCATCCTTTATCACATCCTCGAACGGCTCGGTTTAGACAAGGAGAACATGACCATCGAGGTCATTCCTCACGTGCCTCGCGCCATGGGGCTCGGCGGTTCTTCAGCCCTGGCCGTGGCGATCATCCGCTCGGTGGACGAGGCCTATAAGCTCAAGCTACCCAACGAGGAGATCAACCGCCTCGCCTACGAGTGCGAAAAAGCCGCACACGGTACGCCCTCCGGTATCGACAACACCATCGCCACCTATGGCACGCCGCTGCTCTACCAGCGTAACGCCACCCAGGACGGCGCCTCCGGTGACGCAGATGCCCGGTTCGACACCATCTCGCTGGCCGAGCCGGTGCCACTCGTCATCGGCATCACCGGCCGCGAAAGTCTGACCGCCAACACGGTCGCTCGGGTCCGGCATGCCTGGGAAACCCATCAGAGCCGCTACGATGGCATCTTCGACCAGATTGCCGCGCTGACCCGGTCCGGCGTCGACGCGTTGCGGGATGGCCACTTCCGCGAGCTCGGCGAGCTGATGAACCTGTGTCACGGTTACCTGAACGCACTGCAGCTGTCCACGCCGGAGCTGGAGGAACTGGTGCACATCGCCCGTACTAACGGTGCCCTGGGTGCCAAGCTCACCGGAGGCGGTGGCGGCGGTTCCATGATCGCACTGTGCCCGGATGCGCAGGATCAGGTCGCCGCGGCCATGGAGGCAGCCGGGTACAAGACCCTGACGGTCACCGTCAGTTGAGGCGCGCCCGGCACGGGCGCATTCAGGTCAACCCTCGACCAGGGCCAGATGAGAAACGTCCGGCGCCTTCGCCGTGACGGTGCGCGGCCCGGGTCCCAGGTCCGCACCGACCTCGGCGACATCGAAATCGAGAGGTCCCAGATCCACGATGGTCACTTCACGAGGCTGATCCAGGAGGTCCGCCCCCACCTCGGCAAGCTCGAAGTTCACCTCCACGACCCGGGACTGGGGACGCTCGGTTGGCTCTGTGAGCAGCGCACCGGCTTCCGCCACGCCGTAGGCAGGCGCCTGGATTTCCGGTGCCGGTTCGGCGGCAGGAGGAACGTAGGCGGTGAGCACCGTCAGATCGGGCGCGACAATCTCGGGATTTGCGGCCGGACGGATGGCTTTCAGGTGAGCGGGTGACGGGACGATTTTCGCCGGACCGTTCGCCGGTTTTTCGGGCACGTCGCGGCCGTCAGGTGCGTCGGCTACGACCGCCTGGATTCTCAGCAGGCCTCCCGCCTGCTTGAACACGCTCTGGTAGCGCGCAGCAGTCTCCCGATCGGCATCCCGCTTGACCACCACGGGATCGCCAGAAAAGAGCTTCTCGATCTGTCCTGCATCGAGGTTCAGTCGCTCGGCGAGGCGTCGCTTCACAACCGCGCGGTGCTGTCCATCGAGAAGTTCGCCGCGAAACACCAGACGAAACTTTTCGTCCATTGGTGCATTCTAGCCCAGCCTCCGTTCCGTCGGTTCAACCGGACCAGGGAACGTTGAACACATCTCATTCCCGTTGCGAGCAGCGTCCCATCCCACCGCTTCGCGGGGTCAAAAAAAAACCTGGCGGCCGAGGCGAGGGCCTTCATTTTCTCTGCAGCTATGGTAGGGTGCGCGTGTCCTGTTCGACACCAAGAGAGACCCTTACGTGAAAAATATACTCTTCGCCCTCGCGGCGGTATTTCTGTTCTCTGGATGCATTTCCCAGGAATCGTTCGACGCCCTCCAGAACCGGGTAACGGCTCTGGAAGGTCAGGTATCCAGCGCTGCTGATGCCTCCAGCGATGCTGCTTCGGCCGCCCAGGCTGCAAGCCGCGAGGCGAGCGCAGCCAAAGCGGCTGCGGATCGTGCGCTGAACGCTGCCAACGAAGCGAACGAGCGCGCTCAGCGTATTTCCGAAACCTGCTGCTCGCGCAAGTAAGCAGGACGGCGGACTGATTCCGCGTCGCCCTCGGGGTGCGGAATCAGATTCTGACGGGGATCCCCTTCAGATCATCCAGAGCCTGAGCGACCCGCTGCCAGTCCAGACTGGCAGCGCGGTCTCCGGTCTTCTCCTCCACCACGTGCTTGAGTGACTCCTGGTCCGGTTCCTCGTACAGGTCCCGGTGAATTTCCAGGAAGACCTCGTCGTAGCGAACGCCGACCTTGATTGGCTCGTTGATGATGTAGACGGGTGTGCCACTGGGCGCCATTTCCGCCAGTGTCAGCACATGCTCGTTATGCAGACGGATACAGCCATGGCTCACTTTCTGCCCGACACCGAACGGCTTGTTGGTGCCGTGGATGAAGTACCCGGGTAGCTTCAACTGAATCGCCAACTCGCCCAGCGGATTGTCGGGCCCCGGCGCAACCACGGGCGGCAGAACGTCTCCCATCTCCGCGTGTTCCCGACGCGCATCCGCCGTGGGCGTCCAGCTCGGGTTGTGGATACTGGCAACGGTCTGGGTCTTGATCACCGGCGTACGGTACTCTGATCGGCCAACCCCCACCGGGAAGGTAATGACCCGGTTCCCGCCTTCCGGATAGAAGTACATGCGGTACTCAGCCACGTTGATTACGATGCCTTCCCTCGGCGCGCTCGGCAGCACGTACTGGGTTGGCAGGGTGATGACCGTTCCCTCGCCTGGCAGCCAGGGATCCACACCCGGGTTGGCATCGACGATTTCCCGGTAGCCGATCCCGTAGCGTTCTGCTACCGCGGCCAGCGTATCCTCGTAGGTGAGCTTGAGCGTGGTCACCGCGCCGACGACGTTGTCGCCATTGTCAGGCAGCCGGTAGGAGGCTGCTCTGGCGCTGGCGGCAACGCAGAGCACCACGCCGAGGGCCGTAAGGGTGAAAAAGGTGCGGAAAGCGATCACACAACGACTCCAATGCGTTCGCGAATAGCAGCCAAGTTTATACGAAAGTCGGGTAAATGCGTAAAAAGCTTAAAAAAAACCGGCAGGATGCCACGGGTGCCTGTGGCGTCGTTCTCGTCCGATGCGCTACATTTGACGGCCGACACGACGAAAGGGGAAGTCAGTGCCAATCAATCCCGATGCCGTAGGGGCGGTAGGAACCCCCAGCCGACGAAGCTGGACCTCCAAAGATGCGCTGCTCTATGCGGTGGGTGTGGGCGCGGGTACTGACGAGTTGCAGTTCACCACGGAGAACACCCGGGACTTTCCGCAGCGCGTGCTGCCGACCTTCGCCGTCATCATCGGCGGTGGTGGGGTGCCCATGGACAAGATCGGATCCTTCAATCCGGCTCTGATGGTTCACGGTGAACAGAGCATCGAGCTCTTCGACGAGATACCACCGGACGGCGAAATCGAAAGCGTGGGTCAGATCACCGGAATCTATGACAAGGGATCGGCAGCCGTCGTCGAGTTCGAATCGACGTCCACCAACGTAGCGACGGGCAAACCGCTGCTGAAAACCTCCATGAGCATGTTCTGTCGTGGCGAAGGTGGCTGGGGGGGCGACCGGGGCCCTTCCGATAAGATCGTCTTTCCGGATCGGAAACCAGACCATCAGGTGACCTACAAGACCCGGGAAGACCAGGCACTGACCTACCGCCTCTCTGGGGATCGCAACCCGCTCCACTCCGACCCGTCGTTCGCCGCAATGGGTGGTTTCGAAAAACCCATCCTCCACGGTCTGTGCACCTGGGGATTCACCGGCCGGGCTCTGCTGCACACGTTGTGCGGCGGTGACCCGAGTCGCTTCCGGAGCATGAAGAGCCGATTTTCCAGGCCGGTGATACCGGGCGATGAGCTAACCGTGTCCATCTGGGTGGACGGCAACACGGCCCTGTTTCGAACCACCAACCAGAACGGCGAAGTGGTGATCGACCAGGGCGTGTTCAAGTTCGACTGACAGGCAGCGCTGCCGATGATCCGCTTCCCGGTACTCATCTTTGCCGGACTGCTGAGCGCACCGCTGCTGGATCTGGGCAGCATCGTCTGGATGAAGTTCCTGCCGCCGGGACTGGACCTCACGGCCAACTACTTCCTGATGGTTGTGCTGCCGGTCGTCCTGGTCCTCCACTTCACCATGGCGCTGGTGCTCTGGAAAGCGTTCGAGCCTTCGCCGTTCCTCTCCAGCGTGGCATACCTGGGTAGCCACCTGATTACCGATGCAGTCATGCTCAAGCTCGTCATGAATCCGCTCACCGATATCCTGATCTATCTGCTGATCATCCTGGCCAGCGGTTCCAGTGTGCTGTTCGTTTTCAACCGGTACTTCTGGTGCCGTACCTGCGCCGCTCTCTCATCAGAGTAGCGGGTGTTCTGAAAATCCCACGGCCGCTTCCAGCGCAGACCCGACCCGGAAGAGCAGCCCCTCACCCAGTCGCGGGCCAACGAGCTGAATCGACAGCGGCAGCCGCTCCGGCGACAGCCCGATAGGCAGCGACAGGGTCGGGTGCCCCGAGTAGTCGAACGGCGCCGTGAACGTGAGCCCACCCGCACGTTTCGGATCTGCGGAAAGCTCCAGCACGCGATCTGCCAGCGGCGCCAGGTACGGCATATTGGGACACAGCAGAACGTCCACCTGGGTGAGCAGCGCATCCAGCTCACGGCGGAAGGCCAAACGTTCCCGCTCCAACCGCTCGTAGGCTCCTGATGGCGCATCCAGACCGAGTTCGATGAGCTCCGCCAGGACCGGACCGTACTCATCGGCGCGGGACGGATAGTAGTCACGGTGTGCCCGGGCACACTCCACCGCGCAGGTGATGCCCCACTGATCGACCAGCTCGCGATGACGCTCGGGCAGCGACACTTCGGATATCTCGACCCCGAGCTCGGCGAGCAGCTTCGCTGACCGCTCGATCCCGCCGACCACCACCGGTTCCACACCCCGACTCACGTACTGCCAGTCGATGCCGACCGTCAGTCCCCGTACCGGTGTGTCGAGTTCCGACGTCCAGTCCGGCACCGGCGCGTGGAGACTCGTCGGATCCCTGGGATCATGTCCCGCCATCACCTGCAGCAGGCGGGCTGCGTCCGCCACGCTTCGGGTCATGGGCCCGATGTGGTCCAGGGATTCGGCCAGAGGAAAGACGCCGTGGCGGCTGACTCGACCGTACGTCGGCTTCACACCGACCGTGCCACAGCTCGCCGACGGAAACCGGATGCTGCCACCCGTATCGGAGCCCAGCGCGCCGAAGCACAGTCCGGCCGCGACTGCGACACCGGAACCGGACGATGAAACACCGGTCCAGTGTTTCGAACTCCAGGGATTGAGCGGCGCCTGAATGTCGGGATGATGAACGCCGTAGGCGCCCTCAGTGAGCTGTGTCTTGCCGACGATAACGGCGCCGGCCGCCATCAGTCGGTCCGCCACCGTGGCCGACTCCGCAGCGATGAAGTCCGCCATCACCCGGGTGCCGCTCGCCGTCGGCAGACCGCGAACGTTGATCAGATCCTTCAGCGCAATGGGCACACCGTGCAGTGGCCCGAGCGGTTCGCCATTCTGCCGGGCCCGGTCCAGCGCCGCCGCACGATCCATGGCCGAGTCGGCCAGCACCTGTACATAGGCGTGCAGTGACGGGTTCAGGTTGCTGATGCGCTCGAGCTGTGCGCGGACCACGTCTTCCGAGCGAAGCTCCCCGCTTCGGATACGGGCACAGACCGAGGCGAGACTTCTGTAGAGCAGTGCACTCAATCGGCGATATCCAAGTCGAAGATCTTGCCCGGATTGAGAATGCCATTCGGATCCAGCGCCTTTTTCAACCGCCGCATCAGGCCAATTTCCGCCTCGCTCCGGGAAATGGAGAGATAGGGCTTCTTCTCCAGACCGACGCCATGCTCGGCCGAGACGGAACCGGCGATTTCCGCCAGGGGTTCGTAGACGCAGGTTTCAACGGCCCGTCGCACCTCCGGCCCGCCCTCGCCGACGGAGATCACCAGGTGCAGGTTGCCGTCGCCCATGTGACCGAACGTGAAGTTGTTCACCTGCTCGTACCGCTCCGCCAGTCGCCGGTTGACCTCCGCCAGGTATCCCTCCATGGCGGAGATACGCATGCTGACATCGAAGGTATAGGCCGGTGAGTAGCGGAACGTCTGGGCCACATCGTCGCGCATGGCCCAGAGCTGCTCCCGCTGCGCTTCCGACTGGGCGATGACGGCGTCGACGATCAGCTCCTGATCCAGCGCGTCGGCCAGTGCTGCTTCCACGCGGGCCGCATCCGATCCCATGGCCTCGACGAGCACGTAGTAGGGGTAGTCGCGGGGGATGGGTGGCTGGTTGGTGGCCGGTTCCGTGGTCACCAGCGTATAGAAGTTGTTCCACATCACCTCGAAGGCAGACAGGCCGCCGCCGAGTGCAGCATCCATGTGCTTGAGGAAGGCGGCCAGCTTGGGAAACTCGTCCACGGCCACGAACATGGTGGCGACGTTGACCGGTTTCTCCCTCAGCCGCAGCACGGCGCGCGTCACGACGCCCAGGCTGCCTTCGGTACCGATGAAGAGCTGCTTCAGGTCATAGCCCGCATTGTTCTTGATCATCTGGTTCATGGACGACACGACGGTGCCGTCCGCCAGTACTGCTTCCAGACCGAGAACCATGTCACGGGTCATGCCGAAGCGGACCACGCGGTTACCGCCGGCGTTGGTCGAAATGTTGCCGCCGATGGTGCAGCTGCCCCGGCCTCCCAGGTCGAGCGGAAACATGAGGCCATGCTCATCGGCCGCTTCCTGGATGGTCTGCAGCACCACACCGCTGCCTACCACCATGGTCCGGTCCACCGGATTGATCGCCTCGATGCGATTGAAGCGTTCGAGGGACAGCGCGATATCGTCCGGCCGGGTGATGGCGCTTTCCACCAGCCCCGTCAGCCCACCCTGGGCGATAACCGACTGGCCATGCGCGTTGCAGATGGCGAGCGCACGGCTCACTTCCTCCGTCGTTCGCGGACGCAGAACGGCCTTTGCGCGAATCGGATCGGACCGCCAGATACCTGCCGACCGTTCCTGCACCGCGGGGCCGGTGATGACCGATTCCTCACCCAGCGCCTCGACGAGTTCTTCAACGACGTCCGCCATGACAATCCCCCTTACTGATCTGGACAGACCGGCAGTTCAGGATACCTTAGACACTCATTCCGTACGAAGGCTCCGCCATGCCAGACCGGTTCGACAAGGCCTACTACGACCGCTACTACCGCGATCCTGGAACCCGGGCTACAACCCCGGCGGCGGTCAAACGCCAGGCTGCGTTCATTTCCGCCTACCTCAGGCATCTCGAGGTACCGGTGCAGCAGGTGCTGGACGTAGGCTGTGGTACGGGCAGCCTGCTGCGCGCGCTCGGCAGGTCGTTTCCCAGAGCGCGCATCCGCGGCGTCGAGTACAGCGACTACCTGTGCCGCACCTACGGCTGGGAACAGGGTTCAGTGGTGGATCTGGACAAGAGCCGGACGGCGGATCTGGTGGTCTGTAACGACGTGCTCGGCTATCTCGACGATAGAGACTGCGCGAAAGCGCTCGACAACCTGGCGGCGGTCTCGAGCGGCGCGCTGTATCTCGGCGTGCTCACCCGCGAGGACCTCGGTCTGTGCGATCCCAAGCGCACCGACGGATCGCAGATCGCGCGTCCGCTCCGCTGGTACCGGCGACGGCTGGAGGGCAACTTCCTGGCAGTCGGTGGTGGTCTTTACCTGCGTAAGCCCGTCAGCGTCACGGTCTGGCATCTGGAGCGGGCCTGAGCCACCGCCCCGGTGGCCGCATCATCTGCTACAGGTACTTCACGTTGTCGTCCGGATTGCGGTCGATCATCTTGATGTAGGGATCGACCCCTACCCGCCCGGGTTTGTCCTGCACCGTGAACGTAAAGGTCTGCTCACCGCTCGTGATCCGCCGGCGCTCGAAGATGAGCGGCTCGGGGAGGTCATCGTCGCCGAGCGCCTCGTCGTCGTCGGAGAACACAGCCACGTCCAGCATCTGCGACAGCGGCACTTCCGTTTCCTCGCCGCTGCCGTCGGCCTCGTACTTGGCTGCGGCCACCGTCATGGTCACCTCGAAACCCTCCGCAACCGGCTGCACCGAAGCGTCCCTTACCCTGAGGTCGTAGATGACGATCTTCTCGAAAAGGTCCGTGATCAGATCCTGATGCTCGTCATCTGCGACGGCCCGGAACTCACCGATCAGGTCCAGCGACGTGGGGAACAGTCCATCACGGAATCCCCACTTGCCGATGAAGTTCCTGAGCGCCAGATTAACGTTGTCCTCGCCGATGGCGTCCTTCAGGGCATACATGACCAGGCTGCCCTTCCGGTAGTGGATATAGGGCTGGTTCTCCACCAGGCCCAGAGGCAGCTCCTCGATCAGCTCGCCGCCCCGACCCTGCAGATAACGGTCGAGCTCGTACTTCAGGAAACGGCGCATCTTCTCCTCACCGAAGGCGTGTTCCATCACCATGAGCGCGGAGTACTGAGCCAGCGTTTCCGTCATGACGGTGGCACCCTGCATGTTCGCGCCTGCCACCTGATGACCCCACCACTGGTGCGCCATCTCGTGCGCGGTCACGTAGAACACGTAGTCGATGTCCTTCTCATCCCGGAGATCGGCGACGAAGCCTATAGCTTCCGAGAATGGAATCGTGTTCGGGAAAGACTGAGCAAAGACCTGGTACCGGGGAAACTCCAGGATGCGGAACTGCCGGTACTGGTAAGGCGAGAACGCGCGCGTGAAGTAGTCGAGCGAGGCCTTGCTGCTTTCGATCATGCTGTCGATGTTGAAGTCGTGGGTGGGGTGGTAGTAGACCTCGAGCTTGACGTCGTTCCACTGATCTTCCGCCAGGGCATAGCGTGCGGAAGAAAAGGAGACGAACGGCCAGATAGGCGCGTCCATCTCGTAGCGGAAGTAGCGGCGGCCGTCCGCTTCCCAGGTTTCCTGGAGGTAACCGGGAGCGACGGCGATCTGGTCGGAGGCCGTGCTGACAACGGACCGGAATCCCGACCGCTCGGCAACGGTGAACTGAGCCTCTCCGAGATAGGCGGGGTCGCCCCGCTTCGGCAGGCGCTCGACGGGCGGCAGACCGTACTCGCGCCGCGTGTTGTTGTCGTCGAGCTCGCGGCTCCTGTCATAGCCCGGCAGCGGCATGATCTCCGTGTTGTTCACGAAGGTGCCGTTGCGGACAACCCGGGTGGTGCCGCCCGAGTTGTGAAAGCCCTCGTTGATCCAGGACAGATTCCAGCTGAGGGTCGTCTCAGCTCCAGGCGCGAGCGGCGTCTCGAACCGGTACTGATAGTAGCCGAGCGTCTCGTCGGATGATTCCAGGGTTGCGCCGTCCAGAACGACCGCGTTGAGCTCGAGCACCGGCGCGAGGGAGAAGTGCAGCACCTCGATCGGCTCGTCTCTGCGGTTGATGAGCCTGGCGGTGCCCCGGGACTCGAGGCGCCGCTCCTCCGGAAAGATGTCCACCTCGGTGTCGATGTCGACGATCTGCGGTCTCGGCAGATGCTCGAAAGTCTTGTAGGTCTTCTCGTACTCCGCCTGCCGCGACTCCCGATCGTCGCTGGTCAGATACTCGTTCAACACGTTGGTGTTGTAGAAGATCCAGCTGCCCGCGCCAAGGAACAGGACCAGCAACGCGGCCGTCCAGGCACCCACAGGCGCGGTCAATCGCGCGCGGGTGTCGGCGAGCCGGGCCGCCAAGCCGCCCGGCATTCCCCGCCGGAAGAAGAGGTGCGCCACTACGATCATCAGCCCGGCAAAGGCAGCCCAGTACACCACGAAGCTGACAAGGCGGACCACGAAGTGTCCGTAGCCATTCATGTCCGAGTAGGGAGCAGGCGGAATGGCGTATCGATACAGATAGTGCTCGAGATCCAGACTCGGCAGGGTGATCAGACCCAGGAAAACGGCCAGGAAAATCACCATACCCACGAACTTGTTGGGCGACAGGACCTGGATCAGCACCGCCGGGACGCACAGCAGGAAGTAGTAGCTGCCCAGCACGCCGAACAGACCCTTGAGGTACAACGGAATCTCGAACCGGTAGAAGTCGTTGAACGCCTGCACGAGCATCGACGTGACCATTACGACGACGAGCAACGCGGCCATCACGAACCACAGGGCCGACACCTTGGAGAGCACCATGATCCAGTTGGGGTAAGGCGTCGCGTCGACGATCTCCTGCAGCCCCGATTGTCGCTCCCGGTGAACGAGCTCGCCGGAGTAGTAGATGACGATGATGACCACGGCAATGCTGAAGCTGCCGCTGACGAACTGAATCAGGGTGCCCGTCAGTGGGTACACCGGAGTCCCGAAGATCTGGGTCGTGGCAGCGACGAAGCTACCGATGATCTGCAGCATGCCGAATGCGAGCAGCACGTAGAACGGGATGCTGCGGGTCATGCCGCGGACGTCCATCCTGAGCTGGGAGAGGTAGCCGGCGAGATCCACTCCGATACCTCTACGGGGCGCGACGGCGAGCGCCTCGGCGCGCGCCGCCGGAGCGGGCCGTCCGCGGCGAAGCCTGCGTCGGAGTCTGAGTCGAGGTGCGGGCGCAAGATTGAACCGGTAGCGCCAGACTGTCAGCCCGAGCGCGAGTATGGCCACACCGGCCCAGATCAGCCGGTTGTAGAGCAGCGTATCCGTTATGCCCGGCATCCCGAAGTTGCGGTCGAACACCGTCCAGTAGCGGGTGATCTCACCGAAAGCCGCGACACCGAACGGATCACCCAGGGCAAAGACGCCGATGGTCTCCTGGTCCGTGACGTTGCCGAGCACGATGTAGGCGATGATGAATCCGAGCGCTGCCACGTAAGCCGCCATCATGGAGCGCGTCAGCGCAGCCACCGCGAAGAACAGCGCGCAGATGATCAGGAGGTTCGGAACGATGACTGCCCAGAGGCTGAAGAGGTAGGGAGCCAGGGTCAGCGGTCCGAGACGCTCCGGATCCAGCCAGGGCATCAGGGTACCGACCAGCGTTCCGAGGAGACCGGCGACACCGACCAGCACGGCGAAGAGCGCCCCACCCGCGAAACGTCCGAGCAGGTAGCTCCGTTCGCCGACACCGGTGGCGAAGAAGAGCTGCGCGGTTCTCGTCTCGAAGTCGCGGGTAATGGCACCGGCCACGAACGCCACCGCCGGAAACATGCCGAGGATGGAGAGCGTGTACTGAATCTGCAGGATGGCGAAATTGGCGTTGAGATTGATGTTGTCGCCGACCCCGCCGACGCTGACGGACTCCGTGCCGCTGATCAGGAAGGCGATGAGGAACCACAACCCGGCCACCACGAGAAACAGCGGAGAGCGCAGCTGGTAGCGGCACTCGAAGCGGAAGATTTCAAAAAACATGGGCGGCGGTCCCCTCAGTCGAGCTCGACGGACAGGCCGTGTCCCAGCAGCGTGGCAAAGTAGACGTCCTCCAGCGTCGGTTCCGCCGGCTCGAGGCCACCCTCCGGCTCCGCTTCCGCGACTACCCGGATCTCCACACGCCCGCCGACCAGGCGGGTGGACACCACCGGCAGAGACCGGCGCAGAACCGGCGCCTCGTCCAGCGGAACGGTCTTCGACCAGAGGCGGCCTTTCAGCTTCGCAACCAGCGCCTGAGGCTCGCCTTCCACGAGGATCCGGCCGTCACCCATGATCGCCATCCGCGGACAGAGATCGGCGACGTCATCGACGATGTGGGTGGAGAGCAGAACCACCACATCCGCGCTGATCCGGGCGAGCAGGTTGTGAAACCGTCGGCGCTCCACCGGATCGAGCCCGGCCGTGGGTTCGTCGACGATGATCAGCGAAGGCTCGCCGATGAGTGCCTGGGCGATCCCGAAGCGCTGCTTCATGCCGCCGGAGAAGGTATCGATGCTTTTTCTGCGCACGTCCCAGAGGTTCGTCTGGACGAGCAGCTGTTCGACCAGCTCGCCGCGCGACCTGCGTTCGATGCCTTTCAGCGTTGCGATGTGATTCAGCATCACTTCCGGCGAAGTCCGCGGGTAGGCGCCGAACTCCTGTGGCAGATAGCCGAGCATGCGGCGCAGCTCTGTGGGGTGCGCCAGCACGTCCAGGTCATCCAGCATGATGCTGCCGGTATCCGGGCTCTGCAGCGTGGCAATGGTCCGCATCAGCGTCGATTTGCCCGCACCATTGGGACCGAGCAGTCCGAACATCCCGCGAGGGACTTGCAGAGAAACATCCGCCAGCGCCTGGACACCGTTGGCGTAGGTTTTGGACAACCCGGTCAGCTTCAGCATGCACACCTCTCTCGTCAGAAATCGCGAACGCATCTCCCGTGTCGAGACGCGCCTCGCGCATCATAAAGCAAGGTGTGTTCCAACCTGGGATCGACCGTTAGAACGGGTTCTCAACCGTACGGGCGGTACCGGACGACGTCGGACCCACCCAACGATGGCGAATCCGACCAGAAAGCGGCGAGGTCGGGAGTTATCTGGCCGCCAGGTAGTTCGGATTGAAAAGCTCGATTTCCTCGTCCACCAGCAGCCACTGGATGACGTCCGAAAGGCTGAAGGTCTCGAAGTCCGCAGCGCCGTGCGCGGCTTCGTCACCGGCGGAGGGGTTGGCCGTCACGTAAGTGCTGTCTTCGGCGGCGGTGAGATCACGCACGACGTAGATTTCTCCGCCGAAAGCAAACCGCTGGCCGATCAGGAACTGATAATCCTTTCTCATGGTTCTCGAGGTGGTTCGAAAGTCAGGGTACCGCGCCGGCGTCCGGCAGACACAGCAAACCCTGCTATGAGTCTACCCGTTCGGTCCCCGAATGATGTAAAACCCGAAGCAACGCTTGTAACGTCGGTGTGAGCCGTGTCCGACACCCGAACCTCCGATCCCTTCGCCAGGATTCTGGTGGTGGGTGCGCATCCCGATGATGCGGAGTTCCACGCCGGTGGGCTGATGGTCTCACAGGCCGCCCGCGGCAGCCAGATACAGATACTGTGTCTCACCGATGGCTCGGCCGGCCATCAGCATCTGAGCCGAGAGGCGCTGGCAGCAAGGCGGGCGGACGAGGCAGCCGCAGCCGCGGCATTCATCGGTGCTGAGCTCGTCATCTGGGACGTACCTGACGGAGAGCTCGTACCGAGTCTCGCTCTCCGGCAGAGACTCATTGCCGCCATCCGCAGCTTTGCCCCAGAGCTGCTGATCACCCATCGGCTGCAGGACTACCATCCGGATCACCGAGCCACCGCGCAGCTCGTTCAGGACGCCTGCTACCTGCTCCGTGTACCGAACGTGGTGCCGGAAGCACCGGCTCTGCCCGCGGATCCTGTGGTGCTGATCATGGCCGATTTCTTCAGCCGACCTGCGCCTTTTCAGGCCGACGTTGTGCTTCCTACGGATGCCGTGCTGGAACAGGTCATCGATCTGCTCGCCTGCCACGAGTCCCAGGTATTCGAGTGGCTGCCTTTCATGGACGGTCAGGAAGACGCGTTGCGGGGGTCCGATAGACGGGCCTGGCTCCGCAAGTACTACGGCCGTCGACCGGCCGCCATCGCCAGGCGCTGGGCGCCCGCCGCGCAGTACGCAGAGGCGTTCGAGGTGTCGGAGTACGGCCGGCGGCTGCCGGCGGAGGAGATCCGACGCAGACTCGACTTGCCGCAACTGGCATAGTGAGACTGTGTCCAAGACCTACAAGACCGCCCGTTGCATCCTCTACCGTGAGGAACGCTTTCTGCTCGCCGTTCACGGCGGGTTCTGGGGTCGACGTCACCAGCGTTGGGGACTACCCGGCGGTCAGATCGAACGCGGGGAAACTCCCGCCGACGCCGCGGCGCGTGAGCTCGAGGAAGAGCTCAACGTCTATGTGCCGGAGCTGCTGGAGGTCGGTGCGTTTCCCTACAAGCAGTCCATGCACATGGTCTATGCCGCGTCCGTGGACGAGCCCATCCACAGCTGGGACGAGTCGGAGCTGCTCGACGTGCGCTGGTTCACCGAGTCCGACGTGGCTGCCCTGAAGGCCGAAGGCAGCCTCCACGCCGACTACGAGCTGGACGCCATCCGGGCCCTGCTCGACCTGCTCGCCGACTGACGGCTCAACCGCAACAGCCGCTCTCGGTGATCGTGGCGGTTTCCGCACAGCATGCGGCTTCACTGACATCCTTCTCGTAGAAGGTCGGTGAGTCCTCGAGCACCCGGTACCACTCCCACATCAGCCCCTGCGGGTCATAGCTGATCGCCTTGTTCTGCCTCGCGAAACAGCAGACCTCGGCATTCTGACGCTCGGCCAGCAGACCCGCCGTCTCCAGCCGTTCGGCCGCGCCATCCACCTGATCGTCTTCGAACAGCTCGAAGCCCAGGTGATTCAGACGTTCCGCGCCGGGCGCCTCGAACAGCACCAGCTTCAGGCCGTGGGAATCCACCACGAAATTGGCATATCCGGGCTCGCGCTTGTTCACCTCGACGCCAAACAGACGTCTGTAATAGTCGATGGCCTGCTCGAGATCGTCCACGTTCAGAGCCAGTTGCAGCCTCATCATTTCTGTCACTCCCGGTGCACGCGGCACCCTTGTTCCGAACTTTGTTACTCACGAAATTATTTCGAGAATTGTCGAAATATAACCATCAAATCAGATTCTGGCCAGTAATATTTCGT
>QJYB01000027.1 GCA_003247835.1 Gammaproteobacteria bacterium
CGCCCGTACCCTTCGGATCCACGGTCTATCTGACCGCGGAAGCAATTCTGCGGTGGGGCACCGACGAGCAGAAAACCCGCCTGCTGCCCGGCATTGCGACCGGTGAGCTGAAGGGGGCGCTGGCGGTGGTGGAGTCCCTGGAGCAGTTGACGCCCGCGGGGATCGGTACCCGATTCGCGGATGGCAGGCTCTCCGGCATCAAGCTCATCGTCCCGGACGGGGGTATCGCCGATCTCCTGGTGGTGCTCGCACAGGGCGGCAGCGGGCCCGGCCTCTATCTCGTGGATCTGCGGCACGCGGCGGCGAGCCGCGAGAACGTGGCCTCCGTGGACCTGACCCGCAATACCGCCCGCATCGAGTTCGACGGCACGGCGGCGGAGCCGCTCGGCGGGGAGGGGGCCGGCTGGGAGAACCTGCAGGCGCTCTATGATCGCGCGGCCGTGCTCTATGCCTTCGAGCAGCTGGGCGGCGCGCTCAGGGCGCTGGACATGGGCGTCGGCTATGCGAAGGAACGCTTCGCGTTCGGCCGACCCATCGGTTCCTTCCAGGCCATCAAGCACATGCTGGCGGACATGTACGTGGCAGCGAAGCTCGCGGAATCGAACTGCTACTACGCCGCCTGGGCACTGTCCACCGATTCGGCGGAACTGCCGCTCGCCGCAGCAACGGCCCGGGTCTCGGCAACCCAGGCGTATCAGCTCTGCAGTCGCGACAACATTCAGGTGCACGGGGGCATGGGTTTCACCTGGGAGTTCGACTGCCATCTGTACTACCGGCGATCAAATTTCCTGGCGCTGGAGCTCGGCGGACTGTCCCACTGGGAGGACCGACTCGTTGCCAATCTTCAACCCGCAGCAGCAGCGGCCGGCAGCTGAGACCGAGGAGACAGAACCATGGATTTCAACGACAGCCCTCAGGAAGCCGCGTTCCGCAAGGAGGTCCGCGCCTGGATCGATAGCAATGCGCCCACCTATCTGAAACCGCACCTCGAGCGCAGCGGTTTCGGCAACACCAACACGGGTGAGTACAACTCGCTGGAAGAAGCGAAGAAGTGGCAGCGTAAAAAAGCGGACGCCGGCTGGGCCTGCCTCGCCTGGCCGAAGGAGTACGGCGGCCGGGGTGCCTCCCCCATCGAGAGGGTGATCTGGGACCAGGAGGAGGGCATCTATGGCCGTCTCTCCGGCGCCTTCATCATCGGTCACGGCATGTGTGGCCCGACGATGATGGCCTATGCGAGCGAGGAGCAGAAACAGCACTACCTGCCGAAGCTCGCATCGGGTGAGGAGATCTGGTGTCAGCTCTTCTCCGAGCCCCACGGCGGCTCTGACCTGGCGGGACTCAGAACCCGTGCCGAGCGTGACGGTGATGACTGGGTGATCAACGGCCAGAAGATCTGGACGTCCGGTGCCCAGCACAGCGATTACGGCATCCTCATCACCCGTACGGACCCCGCAGTGGCCAAGCACAAGGGACTCACCATGTTCTTCCTGGACATGCGTTCTCCCGGCGTGGATATCCGGCCCATCCGGCAGGCCAACGGCCAGAGCGAGTTCAACGAGGTCTACTTCGACAACGTGCGCATCCCGGATGCCCAGCGCCTGGGTGAGGTAGGGGACGGCTGGCGGGTCTCGCTGACCACGCTCATGAACGAGCGGCTCGCCATCGGCGGCGGCATTGCCACGGGCTATCCGGACCTGAAGGAGCTGGTCGAGGCTCTGCCCCTCGGGGATGGCGTCGCGCTCGAGAACCCGGCGGTCCGTTCGAAGCTGGCCGACTGGCACTGCAAGGCCATGGGGCTGAAGAACACGGCGTCGAGGCTCATCACCGCGCTGTCCAAGGGCGAAACCCCCGGGCCGGAAGCATCCATCGGCAAGCTGGTCGCGGGCGGCATGATGCAGGACATCGCCAAGTTCGCCATCGACCTGCAGGGGCTCGGCGGTGCGCTCACGGATCCGGCCGTCGCGGAAGGATCGGCGCGCTTCCAGGCCATGCTGCTGCGCTCGCCCGCCGTGCGGATCGAGGGTGGCACCGACCAGATCCTGCGCAACATCATCGGCGAGCGGGTGCTCGGCCTGCCGGAGGACATGCGTGCCGACAAGGGCATTCCGTTCAACCAGATCCCGACGGGCGGCAGCCGGTGACCGTCGCCATCGGGAGCGTGAGGCAGCGCTGATGGTCGCCACCATCCCGGTCAAGCCAGCCCACCGCTTCGACGAGTCGCGCCTGCACGGGTATCTGCTCGGTAACGTACCGGGCTATCAGGGGCCGCTCTCGGTTTCCCAGTTCGAAGGTGGGCAGTCGAACCCGACGTTTCTGCTGACGACGCCGAAGCGGAGCTATGTGCTCCGCCGCAAGCCACCGGGTCAGCTCGCCCGCTCCGCCCACGCGGTGGACCGTGAGTTCCGGATCATGCGTGCGCTCGCGGGCACTGGTGTGCCCGTGCCGGAAGCGTTCGTGCTCTGCGAGGACGAGAGCGTGATCGGTGCGATGTTCTTCGTCATGAGTCACGTGCCGGGACGGATCTTCGCGGATCCCACACTGCCGGATCTCACCCCGACCGAGCGGACGGCGCTGATTCACGACTACGTGGACACCCTGGCGGCGCTGCATGCCCTGGATCATCAGGCTCTGGGACTCGCCGACTACGGCCGGCCGGGCAACTACTTCGAGCGGCAGATCTCGCGCTGGGGCCGTCAGTATCAGGAGACGGAAACGGAGCGGGTGACGGAGATGCACGAGCTGCTTGCCTGGCTCGAGCGCTCGGTGCCGGAGCAGACGGCGACCAGCATCGTCCATGGTGACTTCCAGTTCGGTAACTCGCTCATCGACGAGGCCGAGCCGAGAATCGCCGCTGTGCTCGACTGGGAGCTGTCAACAGTGGGCGATCCGCTGGCGGACTTCACCTATTTCACCGGTCCCTGGCACGCGGGCCCGGGCGAGCGGTCCTTCGCGGAACTGGATCTCGACGCGCTGGGTATTCCGGCCTATGAGGAGCTGGTGGCCCGTTACTGCGCCAGGTCGGGTCATCCCGGTATCGAGCATGAAGCCTTCTACCGGGCATTTCACGCCTTCCGCAGTGCGGCCATCCTGCAGGGCATCATCCGGCGGGCGCTGCAGGGGAACAACGCGGGGGATCTGGCACTGACGTTCACACCGGCGCACGTGCGTGCACTGGCCGAGCGGGGACTGTCTTACACGTAGCGGCGAAACGCCGAATCAAAGGGGGAAAGTAATCATGCGGGAGATAACGAGTGGTTTGAGGTTTCCCGAGGGTCCCATCGCCATGGCGGATGGCAGCGTGGTACTGGTGGAAATCGAGCGAGGCACATTGAGCAGGGTGGCGCCCGATGGTGCGATCTCGGTCATCGCCGAACTCGGCGGTGGCCCCAACGGCGCGGCCATGGGTCCCGACGGTGCGATCTACGTCTGCAACAACGGCGGCTTCAAGTGGCAGGAAGCCAACGGCATGCTCGCACCGGCCGGAACACCCGACGATTACTCGGGCGGTCGCATCGAGCGGGTGGAGCTCGACACCGGCAAGGTGGACGTGCTCTACCGCGAGTGCGACGGGCTGCCGCTGAACGGTCCCAATGACATCGTCTTCGATACCGAAGGTGGCATGTGGTTCACGGACCTCGGCAAGTCCTACGACACTTACAAGGACCATGGCGCCATCTACTACGCGAAGCCTGACGGCAGCTTCATCAGCCGCCAGCTCACGCACCGGGAGACACCCAACGGCATAGGCCTGTCACCAGATGAAAAAACGGTCTACTTCGCCGAGACCATCACCGGCCGCGTCTGGGCGTTCAGCATCACCGCCCCCGGGGTGCTTGATCCGGCATCTCAGCGGCTGGTGGTAGGGCTGCCCGGTTTTCAGCTGTTCGATTCCCTGGCGGTGGACGGTGAGGGCAACATCTGCGTTGCGACACTTGTCAATGGCGGCATCACCGTCGTCTCGCCGGACGGGGCGAACGTTCGTCATGTCCCGACCGGCGAGATGTTCACCACCAACATCTGTTTCGGTGGCAAGGACCTGCGCACCGCTTTCATCACCCTGTCCGGAACCGGACGGCTGGTGTCGATGGAGTGGGACACGCCAGGGCTGGCGCTCAACTTTCTGGAACGCTGAGAACGCGTTCAGGGCGCTATGCGCCACGGTTTCTGCAACATTCAGGAGGGGGACCATCATGGACTTTGAACTGCCGAAGGAGCTCGTCGACTTTCTCGCCGAGCTCGACGACTTCATCGAGAAGAAGATCAAGCCCATCGAGAACCGGGACGACAACATCCGGTTCTTCGATCACCGCCGTGAGTATGAGCGCACGGACTGGGAAGCGGGCGGGCTGCCGAAGCGGGAATGGGAGGCGCTGCTCGGAGAAGCCCGCGCGGAAGCGGACAAGGCCGGCTATCTGCGGTTCGCCTGGCCGGAGGAGTTCGGCGGCAAGGGCGGCTCCAATCTCTGGATGGCCGTGATCCGCGAGCACCTGGCGGCGAAGGGTCTCGGGCTCCACAACGATCTGCAGACCGAGCATTCCATCGTCGGCAACAACCCGTTCGTAGTCATGTTCAAAGCGTTCGCAACCAAGGCGCAGTACGAACGGGATGTGGACAAGCTGATGAAGGGCCAGCTGCGCACCGGCTTCGGCCTCACGGAGCCGAATCACGGCTCGGACGCCACCTGGATGGAGACCCGGGCGGTGCCTCACGAGAAGGACGGGCAGAAAGGCTGGCTGATCAACGGCGAGAAGATGTGGACATCGGGCGCGAATCACGCCACCCACATCATGACCTTCGCCCGTACCAGCGGAAAGGACGGCGATGCTGCCGGCATCACCTGCTTTCTGGTGCCGACCTCGTCGCCGGGGTTCAAGATCGAGGAGTTTCTCTGGACCTTCAACATGCCCACGGACCATCCGCGGGTGTCCTTCAAGGACGTCTGGATCCCCGAGGATTCATACTGGGGCGAGGTGGGTGGCGGGCTCGCCATCGGCCAGAGCTTCGTCCATCAGAACCGTATACGTCAGGCGGCTTCGTCCCTGGGAGCGGCCGTCTACTGCATCGACGAGAGCGTGAAGTACGCACGCCAGCGCAAGCCCTTCGGCCGGGCACTGTCCACGAACCAGGCCATTCAGTGGCCGCTGATCGAGCTGCACACTCAGTGCGAGATGCTGCGTCTGCTGATCCGCAAAACGGCCTGGGAGATAGACCGCATGGATCACAAGCAGGTGGAGCGGACCATCTCGGATCGGGTGTCCATGTGCAACTACTGGGCGAACCGGCTCTGTTGCGAGGCGGCGGACCGTGCCATGCAGGTGCACGGCGGTATCGGCTACTCGCGGCACAAGCCGTTCGAGCACATCTACCGGCACCATCGACGTTATCGGATCACGGAAGGCTCAGAAGAAATTCAGATGCGCAAGGTCGGCGCCTATCTGTTCGGCTATGCGGGTCCGCGCAGGGAAACGATGCGGGACCTGTAAACACGAACCGATATCGTCACGCTGCTTGATCACCGCGTCGGGATAGCGACGCGGTGTGGGCAGACGTACGTGATCAGGGTTCTGTGACGCAGTTCGCAAAACTAAAACCGGCTCAAACCAGAGCGAACCTTCCCATAAAGCGCTAAAGGAACAGCCACAGCCTGTGGGAGGTTTATCGCGATAATCAGAGGCTCAAAAGGAACTTGAGCCGCCCCCATGCTCAGAATGCTGATTGCGACACTGTCGCTGCTCGTCACCCTGCCGGTGATGGCGGATAACAGAACAATCTGGGAATGCCGCACGTCCAACCCGTCCGCCGAACCCATTCTCTATCTTGTGGAATGGGGTTCTCGAAGTTACGTGAAGTTTTCGTACATGCGATTCGCCGCTCATTACGAGCGCACGGACGACTATCAGGGCTGGTACTGGCACAACGACGGCAGCGGCTACTACCGCTACGGACTGGTGCTCGGCTCGGACGGAAAAGCCTGGTACCACGACTTCGGTCAGGTCAACGGTGCCGAAGAGTCCACACCGCTGGATTACTTCAGCTGCCGGGTCAGCGAAGTCGGCTGAACCCGGATAGTTCGCGTGGTCGTCTCCACACAGAATCGGGAACGCCTGAAGGCGCTCTGGTTCGATCTGAAGGCTTCGGTGCAGGTTTCCGAAACGCCGGCATCCTTCGCGAGGCACTGCACCATCCGGCGTCACAACGGCATCGACGTTCGTGAGGTCGAGTCGTTCGATCCGGATGTGATCGTCTTCGAGTTCGACTACCCGAGCCGCGAGGACATGGAGCAGGCGGCTGCCTTCAAGCTCCGGCATGCGAACGTCCCCATGATCGCGGTGACCGTGCAGCATTCCGAGGCACTCGCGGTCTGGTTCTTCCGCAAGAAGTTCCTGGATTTTCTGGTACAGCCAGTGACATCCAGTGAGGTGACGCACTGCCTCAACGAGGTGGCACGGATCACTCAGCTGCGTCGAGTTCAGGAGCGTCGCAGGCCGTCCCAGCAGCAGTCCGCGCTTCCTCCTGAAGTGAGCCTGAGTCAGGGCGCGTCCAATCCGCTGCTGCCGGCGATCTCTCTCATTGAGAGCGCATACTTCGATCAGCTTACCGTCACGCAGGCGGCCGATGTCTGTTCTCTGCAGCCTTTCCGCTTCGGTCGCCTCTTCAAGGAGGAGTTCGGCCTCGATTTCCGCGAGTACGTGGTGCGGTACCGGATCCGGGAAGCCTGCAGACTGCTGCGCAATCCCAACGCTCAGGTCGCCGAGGTGGCATATGCCGTCGGTTTTTCTGAGCCTTCTTACTTTACGAAGACATTCAAGCGTCTCGTCGGTGCGAAACCGTCTGCCGTGGTAGGGCGGCAGGATCTCGAATTCGCCGTCACAGGCTGAGATTCGTTCTGAAAGTCCACCTCATCGTTCTGAAAGTCATAACGGGTGACGGAAGAGCACCTTTCTAATAACAGCCATCGTCGAGAGGACGAGGGGTCGGAAGCGAAGTAGAGAATGAGCGTTCGCAACCGCCAATCACAGTCACTAACCAGAGGTAGTAGTAGAGATGAAAGAGCAACTCATCAAGTTCCTTCGGGACGAAGAAGGTCTGACCACGGTTGAGTACGCGGTTGCCGGCGCGCTGATCACGATCGCCGTCGTCGCCGCGTTCACCGATCTGGGTGCTGCGGTAGCGCAGACGATCGGAGAGATCACCGCGGCTGTCATGACCCGCCCGTAAGGTGAGAGCGCCTGGCGGGGATCCCGCCCCGCCAGGTCGATCCCTGTCTGCGTGTTGAGATTTACCGCCGTGACCAATCCACTGAAAAGGTTTGTCGAGGACATCACCGGTGTCACCACCGTTGAGTATGCCCTTGCCGGCAGTCTTCTGACGGTTGCGCTCCTCAGCGCCTTCCTGCTTCTGAGCGGCGGGATCAAGTTCGCCATTTCCGATATCGCATCCGCTCTGTCCGGGACACCGTAACGATGATGCCCATCGATACCATCATCCTGTGTGGCCTGCTTGGAACCGCGGTATGGACCGATCAAAGGTCGCATAGAATTCCGAACCCGCTCGTACTGGTTACGCTGTTCGCTGGACTTGCCTGCCAGCTGTTTCTCCACGGTATCGACGGGTTGGTCTTCGCGATGCTCGGCATGGCCAGCGGTTTACTGATCTTTCTGTTTCCATATCTGCGCGGTGGTATGGCAGCGGGCGACGTCAAACTCATTGCTGCCTGCGGCACGTTTCTGGGTCCGTTCGCGGTGCTGCTTGCGGGTGGCATCGCAACCATCGTCGGTGCGCTGATCGGATCCGGCTTGATCGCCTATCAGCGTGTCAGAGGCGGCAGCCTCACGGCACAGCAGATGCTTACAACAAGGTTTCCGTTTGCGGCCGCCATCGCCATCGGCGTCGCGGGCGTTCTGATCATAAGGGGAGCACTATGAGCCTGGTCGCAGGTCATGAATACGAATCGGACGGGCAGGCCGCAGGTGCTGTGGCGGACATCGTCTCCAGGCCGCGGACACTGGCCGACACGGGCCTCAGCCGAGCCTACGTCGCAGACCTCATGAGCAAACACCTCATGCAGTCCGGTGCTCTGCCGCTGAACGTGCTGTCCCAGCGGATCTCGCTGCCGAGCCGGATCGTCGAGGACGTTCTGCACTTTCTGCGTGAAGAGGCACGGGTGGAGATCCTTTCCACTCAGTCCGAGGACGGAGAGCTCCGCTACGGCCTGACGGATCGCGGTCGCGTTCTGGCGGCTTCGGCTTTTGAGATCAGTGGTTATGCGGGCGCCGCACCGGTTCCGCTAACCGATTACGTGGATCTGGTTCACGCTCAGTCCGTACATGATCAGTCGGTGACGGCAGGCGACATGCGGGCTGCCTTCAAGGACGTGGTACTTTCCGATGAGATGCTGGACCGGCTGGGGCCGTCGCTCAACTCAGGCCGTGCCATTTTCATCTATGGTCCCGCGGGTACCGGCAAGACCTACATCACGCAGCGTTTCGCCAGGGTGTTCAAGGAAGGCGTGTTCATTCCAAAGGCCATCCTGATCAACGACACCGTGCTGTCTGTTTACGATCCCGTGATCCACCGGATGATCCGGCGCCGGGATGAGCACACGATATCCCTGACGCTGACCAGTGCATGCGACGACCGCTACGTCTTCTGCGAGCGCCCTGCCATCGTCGTCGGGGGCGAGCTCACCGCCGGTATGCTCGAGGTTCAGTACGATCCGAACAACAAGGAGCACCGCGCGCCCCTGCAGATGAAGGCCAACAACGGCATCTTCATCATCGATGACATGGGACGTCAGCGGGTCTCCCCTCAGGAGGTCTTCAACCGCTGGATCGTTCCGCTGGAAGAAAAGAAGGATTACCTGAGCCTCGGTTCCGGTCGTCACTTCAGCGTGCCGTTCAATGTCGTGCTGGTTTTCTCGACCAACATGAAACCCACCGATCTGGCCGACGAAGCGTTTCTGCGGCGGATCGGCTACAAGATCGAGTTCCCCTACCTGACTGCACAGCAGTACTCCGCAATCTGGAAACAGCAGTGCGAAGAAAGAAGTGTGCCGTTCGACCAGGATGTTCTCGACTACGCGGTGAACGGTTTGCACAGAAGCCGCCAAGTGCCGCTACTGCCCTGCCATCCCAGGGACCTGCTGGGGTTGTGCATCGATAAGGCGATCTACACGAATCGGCCGCGAGAAGTTACCAAAGACATTCTTGACTGGGCCTGGGAGAACTACTTTGCCCGAACGGACAGTAGCGAAGCCGGCCTCACTGAGACGGGAGAAGTACGATGATGAGGCGAAGAGGTTTTCTTCTGGTCAGCCTGTCGCTGGCCATGGGCCTGCTGGCAGCCTGGGGTGCGAACAACTGGGTGCAGGGCCGTCTGGCAGGAAGCGCGAACGACGGCAAGGTGAACGTGGTCGCTGCGGCCATGGAGATTCCCTATGGCACCAAGCTCGAAGAGCGGCATCTGAGGATCATCGGCGTACCCGCAGAAGCGGTTCCCGAAGGCTCTGTCACCGAGATGAAGGTCGCCATCGATATGGTGGCGACGGCGAACATCGAACGTGGCGAGCTGCTGAACCGGAACAGGCTCGCAGCTCACGCACAGGGCAGTACGCTGGCTGCGCTGATCAACGACAAGATGCGCGCAATCACCGTTCGTGTGGACGATGTGGTCGGCGTTGCCGGTTTCCTGCTGCCGGGTAACCGCGTGGATGTTCTGGCGACGCGGGTCGACATGCGGACGAAGCGGGCATCCACCGAGACCGTTTTAAAGAATCTCAAGGTCCTCGCGGTCGATCAGACCGCGGCGACGGATCAGGACGACCCGGTCGTCGTCCGCGCCGTCACGCTGGAAGTGAAGCCGGAGCAGTCGGAAGTTCTGGTCAAAGCGCAGGAGGAAGGTTCGATTCAGCTCACCCTCCGTAACCCTCTCGACGAGGAGGTTGCGCTCGCACCGGCGCCAGCCCCTCGTGTCGCCGCCCCGGTGCGGGCGCCGGTAAGTACGCCGTCCATGCCCAGGTCATCGACCGTTCAGGTCATCCGGGGCACCACCGTGAACAACGAAAAAGCAAGGATATAGGAGATCCGCCATGGCCAGATTTTTCGCCGGTTTTGCGCTCCCGATACAGGTCACCCTGTTCGTCCTCCTGCTGCTGATCGTCGTCGCGACGGTTGCGCAGGCCCAGGAAGTCGACCGTTTCTCGGAAACCAAGGTTTCCGTGCCTCTCTACAAGTCGGTTGTTCTGGATCTGGACGGTCCTGCGAATCGCGTATCCATCGGAAACCCGGATATCGCCGACATTCTGATCCTGCGAGCCAGCCAGCTGTACGTACTCGGCAAGGACCTGGGTACGACCAATGTGATCCTCTGGGACAGCAAGGACAATCTCGTCGGCAACGTCTCCGTGGAAGTGACGCACGATCTGGAGAGCCTGAAGCAGAAGCTGCAGGACCTGCTGCCGGCCGAACCCATTGAGGTCTACTCGGTGCAGCGTTCGATTGCGCTCAGGGGCACAGTATCCAGCGTCAGTGCCATGCAGGCAGCCCTCGACATGGCTCAGGGTTACCTGGCGCAGATTGCCACCGGTACTGATACCCAGGTCTTCGAGCAGCAGAGTGGCTCGTCCAAGCGCGATGACAAGGCCGTTGGCAGCGTCATCAACATGATGCAGGTCGGCGGGGCTCAGCAGGTCATGCTCGAGGTGAAGGTCGCCGAGATTGCCAGGCAGGAGCTGAAGCGCCTGAGCGCCCAGTTCAACGCCATGGGTATCGGTGCTGGTAACTGGAACCTGGGCGGGGTGAACGGCGGTGCGTCCTTTCCTCAGGTGGACTTCGAGCCGATCAGTATTACGGACCCAGGCACCGGTCTGGTGACCCAGCTGCCGGGTGGCCGCCGCCCGGTTTTCGGTGAGATCGCCCCATGGGGACCTGCGATCACGGAATTCTCGCCGAACCCCATGTCGATTCAGAACCAGGGGCTCTGGGGCAGCTTTCTGACCAACAGCACGCTTTTCAACCTGGCCATCGATGCGGCCAAGGAGAACGGCCTTGCCAAGATTCTGGCGGAGCCGACGCTGACGACGCTCACGGGTCAGGAAGCCGAGTTTCTGTCCGGCGGGGAGTTTCCGATTCCCGTACCGCAGGGCGTGCAGGGCATCACCGTGGAGTTCCGTGAGTTCGGCGTTGAACTGCGTTTCCTGCCCGTGGTGCTCGGTTCAGGCAACATCAACGTGAAGCTGGACATCGCCGTGAGCGAGCTCATCAACTCCAACACCGTGGGCATCAAGGCCCAGGACACCACGTCCGCGTTCGTCGTGCCGTCGCTGTCCAAGCGCAGCGCGTCTTCCACGGTCGAGCTACAGGAGGGTCAGACGATCGCTATTGCCGGTCTGATCAACGACAACCTCCGGGAAGTCGTGACCAAGTTCCCGGGACTCGGCGACGTTCCGGTTCTCGGCGCGTTGTTCCGCAGCCAGGAATTCATCAACAACGAATCCGAGCTGGTGATCATCGTGACGCCGCATCTGGCCAAACCTATGCGTCAGCAGGATGTGATTCTGCCGACGGACAGCTTCATCGAACCGTCCGATTCGGATTTCTATCTGTTCGGCCGACTTGAAGGCCGTGAACGCGCGGCCGGCAGGACCGCACAGCAGAGTTCAGCGGCCGATGTCGATGCCCTGCCGCAGAACCCTGAACCGGCCGACCTGGAAGAGGTCGCCCGTTACGGTCACCAGATCCAGTGAGGAGGATCGACATGCTTTCGCCAGTCAATTTTGTACCTGTCCTGATCAGTGTGATTCTTCTCTGTGGCTGCGCAGGCCAGACCCGCACCGAAACCGAGTACGGCAAGGCGGTGCGCAACGTGGTATCGAAGCAGCAGGTGGCCCCCAGGGGGCCTCTGCGCGCGGACGAACCGCAACCATCCACGGATGGTCGTCGGATGCAGAACGTTATCGAGGTCTACCAGACCAGCGTCGGTGATCCGGCTGCCGTGGTCCGGTCGAAGGAACTCGGTTCTGGAGCCGTGCAGTGACCATGCCGCGCCCGGTCCGCGGCCGCTGCCGCCAGCGGGGAATCGCTTCCGTGCTGGTGGCAGTAGCGCTCGTGGCAATGCTCGGGATGGTCGGTCTCGCGCTGGACATCGGGCACGGCATGCTGAACCAGTCGCGGCTGCAGAACGTGGTCGATGCGGCGGCGCTCAGTGCCGCCAAGGTGCTCGACGAGAGCCATGGAGATGAAACGCTGGCCCGGGACGAGGTGATGGCCACGCTTACCGACAACGCTGCGATTTCCGGTCATGCAGAGATTGCCGCGGCAATGGCTGATTCGAGACTCGCCATTACCGTCGAGTTCTCCAGCTCGCTGGATCCGTTTTCTCCGGGTACCGCCCCTGCGCAGTACATCAGGGTGATTGCACGTGGCCTGGACCTGCCGGCCTGGTTCATCCAGGTGCTCGGGTTTGCGGAGAAACGGATCGGCGCGTCTGCCGTTGCCGGACCGAGCCCGACACTGGCGGAAGTCTGCAACGTGGCACCGATGATGGCGTGCGGTGATCCCGCCGCAACGGATGGCTTCTGGGGGTACGCACCGGGTGATGTGACGGTGCTGAAGACTTCCGCGAACGGCGGTGACTTCGAAGTCGGTCCGGGAAACTTTCAGCTCGTCCGTCTGGAAGGAGCAGCCGGAGGTGCGGACATCCGCAGCGGCCTGGCTGGTACCTACGACGCCTGCATGCTGGCGGACGACAATGCGATTCCGACGGAACCGGGCAACACGATCGGGCCGGTGGCACAGGGTCTGAACACACGTCTGGGAACGCACACCGGTCCCATGGCGCGCGATCCGGAGCTGTACCCGTCCGACCTCGTTCAGGATCAGATCTCGCCGCTGACCTACGAAGAGGTCGACGGTCCGGACGGTCCCCGGAGGGTCGTCTACTACCACGGCCAGCCGGTCAGCGCGGACAACCCGCTGCCCTGGGACTACCAGTACTACCTGGACAACATGATGGAGTCGAGCCGGTGGAACTTCTACGAGCCGGACGGCGTGGCATTGCGACGCGTTCTGCGGCTGCCCGTGGGTAACTGCGACGGAACGGTGAACGGCGCCGGAGAAGTCCCGCTGCTGGGTGTTCTCTGCTTCTTTCTGCTGCAGGAAGTATCGCAGAACGGTTCCGAAGCGGACGTATTTGGTCAGTTCATGGGTGCGGACGACACGTGTTCGGTCACCGGCACCCCGGGCCCCGAGCCGCGAACGGGGCCGGGCCCCTATCGAATACAGCTGTACAAGGATCCCGACTGGGACCCTGCGTGAGGTGAGAACAATGTTCGAACGCCCCGGACCCGCCTTGAGGTCGACCCGATCGCGCAGCCGCGGCATCGCGATGCTGGAGACAGCCATCGTTCTACCGTTCCTCGTCATTCTGATTCTCGGTACGGCGGAATTTGCGCACGCGCTGTGGGAATACAGCACGCTGACCAAGGCGCTGCGGGACGGCGGACGCTTTGCCGCGAATCAGGGTCTGCTCGGCTCCACCGGGGTAGTCGTGCTGACGGACGATCTGCGAAGAGACGTGCGTAACGTGGTGATCTATGGCAACACCAGTGGTTCCGGTGCGCCTCTGCTCGAGACGCTACCGACCGGCAGTGTGAACCTGGAAGCGCCGGGTGACGGTGACATCATCGTCCGGGCGAGCTGCGCTTACGACTCGCTGTTCGGGCTGATACCCACGATCTACGGAGCCGTTTACTCGGCACCTCTGACACTGAACGGTGCGATCAGGATGAGGGCGCTGTGATGAGTCGTCGCTGGCACTCACCTTCCCGGCAGCGGGGGATCGCGGCGGTAGAAGTCGCGATCATCGCGGCCCTGCTGCTCATCGTGCTGTTCGGTGTGTTCGAGGTCGGCCGGTTGTTTTTCGTAGCCAACGCGCTGGAGGAGGCGACCCGACGCGGTGCACGCGTGGCCGCGGTGTGTCAGATCAACGACCCCGCGATCCGGCGCATTGCGGTGTTCAACTCCTCGGGTGGCGATGGCAGTCCGGTGGTAGCGGGACTCAGCTCGGCCAACATTCGCATTCAGTACATCAGCAGTGATGGGACGGTGGTGGCGGATCCGGTGGGGAACTACCTGGATATCGACGCGATCCGGGTCACCATCCAGAACTACAGGCACGAACTGATCATTCCGTTCCTGTACCGCTCGTTTCTGATGCCACAGTTTTCCGCCACGGTGCCCAGAGAAAGTCTGGGGGTTACCAGAGAAGGTTATACAACGTGTTGAATCGAGAACCATGTCGCGCATTCACCTGCCTGAACCGGTACAAACGGCGCTGTGGAGCCGGGTGTCGCAAGGTCCAGGTTATCCGTCAGGTTACGGGAACTGAATAAAAGGGAATTGACTATGTCAGCCGATGTACAGGTGCTTATCGCCAGCCGATCACAGGACGTCCTGAAGCAGATGCGTCAGTCGCTTGCCGCAGTCGCCGGTGTGCAGCTCGACGCGCTGCTGATGGTCAACGGAAACGCCGATCCTCTGCTGGGCGTGAACGACCGGCCGGAAGTCCTGGTTCTGCACTGCGATGAGGGCATCGAGAGCCTGCAGGCCATTGCGCGCCGGCAGGAGTCCGAGCGGCCGCTGCTGCTGGTGGTTGGCGCCGATCCAAAGCCGGACACGGTGAAATTCGCCGTCCGCGCCGGCGCCCGCGACCTGATCAGCACCGATGAGCCGGAGTCCCTCGCGCGGGCGCTCGAGGACCTTCTCTCGGAAATCGGTTCCGATGAGACGGGTGGTGACCTGACCGTTGTGATGAATGCCAAGGGTGGCTCCGGAGGTACGTTCATCTCAACGAATCTGGCGCACATCGCCGCGACGAATTCATCGGGCTCAACGCTCGTTCTCGATCTGGACTTCCAGTTTGCGTCACTGCCGCACTATCTCGATCTGGCGCCCAGACGGAGCTTTCTCGACGCACTGGCCAATGCCCACGATCTGGACAGCATGGCGGTCGAAGCCTACACCGCGGAACATTCCAGCGGTCTCGCCGTCATGGCGCCGATTCCCGATACGATTACGGTTGCGGACTTCGACATACAGGAGCGGTTGCAGACGCTGCTGCCCATTCTGAAGGCGCGGTATCGCCACATCGTGGTGGACGTGCCACGCCATATCGATGACGTTTCTTCGCCGATACTCAAGGCCGCGGACCGCGTGCTCATCGTCCTGCAGCAGTCACTTCCCGCGGTACGCGATGCGGTGCGTCTGAAGACGACCCTGGTGAGAGAGATGGAGCTGAAGAAGGATCGGATCAGCTTCGTGATCAACCGGCATCTCAAATCG
>QJYB01000084.1 GCA_003247835.1 Gammaproteobacteria bacterium
CGAGGACATGGCCGCCACCGAAGCGGCCGTCGAGCGCTTCCGGGAAACCATGGATCGGATCCGCACCGAGCTCACCCGCGTGATCGTCGGCCAGGACGAGGTGCTCGAGCAGCTTCTCATCACGGTGCTGGTGGGCGGCCACTGCCTGATCACCGGGCTGCCCGGCACCGCAAAGACCCTCATGGTGCAGTCCCTGGCCAACGCCCTCGGCCTCGACTTCAAACGCATCCAGTTCACCCCGGACCTGATGCCGACGGACGTCACCGGCACGGACATCATCGACACGGATCCGGCCACGGGCGAGCGGAGCTGGCGCTTCGTGCCGGGCCCGGTGTTCGCCAACGTGCTGCTCGCCGACGAGATCAACCGCACGCCGCCCAAGACCCAGTCGGCCCTGCTCGAGGCCATGCAGGAAGCGCGGGTGACCATCCGTGGCGTCACCCACCTGCTGCCGGCACCGTTCGTGGTGCTGGCGACCCAGAACCCCATCGAGCTGGAGGGCACCTATCCCTTGCCCGAGGCCCAGCTCGACCGCTTCCTGTTCAACGTGATCCTCGACTACCTGGATGCGGATCAGGAGGTGGCCGTGGTGGAACGCAACACTCTCGGCCTCGGCCTGCCGACGGTGAACCCCTGTACCGACGCCGTACGCCTCATGGAAAGCCAGCGCCTGGTGCGTCAGGTACCCATCGCCGACGCCATGAACCGCCTGGCCGTGGACATCGTCCGCGCCACCCGCCCCGAGGAGGCATCCGCGACGGAATCCGTACGCCAGTACGTGATGTACGGCGCCTCGGTGCGGGCGGCCATCTTTCTCTCCCGCGCCGCCAGGGCCCGGGCACTGCTGCGCGGCCGCTATCACGTCGTCCCGGAGGACATCACCAACCTGGCGATGCCCGTGCTGCGTCACCGGCTGCAGCTCAACTACCTGGCGGAGTCGGAGCGGGTGAGCTCGGATGATCTGATCCGGGAGATCGCAGCGGCCCGCTGACCGGGAGATCCGTTCGTGGACTGGTTAGACCACTATCTGGGTCCGGCCACCGGCGGTACCTGATCGGGCAGCGGTGGCAGCAGGAGCCGCCGCACGCGCCGGAAACCGAGCCAGACACCGGTCGCCACACCGAGGCTCACCCCGCCGAGGAGCACCAGCATCATCCCGTCCCACAATGGGCGCGTCCGCACGAACGCGCTGAAGTCTCCACGATGCAGCGCGTCGAACAGCCAGCGGAACCAGCGGTCGGTCGTGCCCGCTGCGGTGACCAGCGAGCCCGTGGCCGGACTGACATAGAGACGCACGCCGTCCGCGTAGCGGAGCCGGAACACCGGCAGTTCGGCCGCGCCCTTCAGGCGGTAGTGATAGGCGTCCGGCTCATCGAGCTCGTCCACCGATACGTCCGCGCCACGCAGCACGGCCGCGGCCGCCCGCGCTTCCCTGAGCGACACCGGACCGGCGACCGTTTCCCGAAAGAGACGCGTCACCCCGCCGTCGCGATCCCAGGCCAGAAGATGGCTGCGACCCATCCAGCCCACCGACTCGAGCCGTACCGTGCCGGCCGGCACCACGCCGGCAACTCTGGACAGCGCCCGTACGGCCTCGCCGACGGTGTGGTGCGTACCGTTCAGCTGCGTCCGCTCGCGGCCGAAGTCCGTCGGCGTGAGCGCGCCCCAGGGATTCATCGACAGGAGTCCGCTCGCGAGCCAGGTGAGCGTCAGCAGGCCGAACACGAGACCCGAGTAGTGATGCCACAATGTCCAGCCGCGGAACGGCGAGCGACGCCTGTCCCGACGGACCCGGTAGTGACTGATGCCGATGACGATGCCCGCGAGGGTGAGAAAGAGACTCACCACGGTGAGCCAGATCACCACCTGTGACCAGAGCCCGACATGCCGGCGCAGCGCCGTCGGATAGAGCCAGTGCGTCACCGCACCGACCATGTTCCAGGCCCGCTCAGCAGCCGCCGTCTCCTGCACCACCTCGCCGCTCGCATTCGACAGGTACCACTCGCGGCCGTCGTCATTGCCGAGCCTGAGCATCGGCCGGTGTGCGTCGTAGCTGGCCTGCACCGTCCACTGATCATCATCGATCCGCTTGCTGGCCACCGGCGGCGACCAGCCCTGAGCTGCCGCGAACGCCTCACCCTCACGGATCAGCGCAGCGTCCGTCCAGTCGTCCAGCACCCGGCCGCTCACCAGATTGACCGTCAGCGGCTCACCGCCCGCCAGCCTCCCACGCAGCAGCGGATCGCCGCCCGCGGCCGTCTCCACCCGGAAACCGTCGAGCATCAGCGGTGTCACCCCCATGCTCTCGCGCAGGTGGCAGCAGTCGGTGAGATCGAGGGGTGACAGGCCGGCCAACGCTTCCGTCCGGGTCAGCGACGGATACGGCACGTACATCATCACCATGCCCGAGGCGCACCAGGCGAGCACCAGGATGCCGAGGCAGATGCCGAGCCAGCGGTGAGCAACGGTCAGCGCGCGCAGCCAGCCGCGCGTCGCGGTGCGCTCAGAAGCCGAAGCGGTAGCTGACATGCAGCGTGCGCGGTGTGCCCAGGTTGGTATAGGCATATGAGCTACCGTCCGTATCGCGGAACGCCCGGCCGAGGGAGGAGCCGTAGTCCTCGTCGAAGGCGTTCTCCAGCCGCAGCCCCAGCCGGTGGCGACGTGCCGCGCCGAGATACCAGGCCGCCCCCAGATCCACCACGGTGTAGTCACCGTGCTCGACCCGGCCGATGCCAGGCACTTCGTCGTAGAGGTTGCCCACCCACACGAGCGAGGCGCTCACCTCGAACGGCCCGTCACCGGGTACGAACTCGAGCGTGGCCTTCAGCAGGTCCTCGGGCACGTCGACGATCTGCTCGCTCGAGCCCTCCGCCTCCGCACGCGTGTGGGTGTAGGCGCCCACCAGACGCCAGCTGCCGGACAGTGCCAGGGTACCGACCAGCTCGAACCCATCGAAGTCCACGGCCGCGTCCGTGTTCACCCGCGCACCGTTCTCGCTGCCGATGAGGTCCTTTACTTCCCGGAGGAAGCCGATGACCTCCCAGTCGAAGCCGGCGAGCCAGTCGAGCCGGCCGCCCAGCGACAGGTTCAGATTCCGGCTCCTCTCCCCTTTCAGGTCCGGATTGCCGAGCGTGCAGCACGGATCGTTGCCGTACAGCTGCCACGCGTCCGGGAACCGGAAGGCGGTGCCCGCCGTGCCGCGCAGATACAGCGCACCGCTGAAGTCGTGCTTGCCGCTCACGTTCCACACCGTGATGTCCCCATCGCCGCCCGGCCGGTTGTAGCGCACGCCGACGGCCAGCGACGTGCGCTCGAACAGCGTGTCGTCGGTGCGCAGCTGCGCGAACAGCGCGTTGACCTTCTCGGTGCGATCCTCGATCAGCAGCACCTCGTCGCGACCCGAGTAGCGCTGGTGGTCGTAACCGAGACTCAGATCCACACCACGGCCGGTGCGCACGTCCGCTACCGCAGTGAGCCCGTAATCCTCGTAACCCCAGTACTCCGCATCGCTGACCACATCGACCTCGCCCGTGAGATTGCCGCTGCCGTCGAGCACGTTGTCACGCTCGGTCCAGTGACTGTCCCAGTCGTGGTAGTAACCCTTGACATAGACGTCCACGTTGTCCGTCACTCTGAGGTCGATCTTGGCGGTGAGCAGATCCTCCTCGCGGTCGTTGTAGGACCGCTCGGTCACGGCCGGGTAGGCCCACTCGACGCGGTTGTCAGTGTGCTGGTAGAGCAGGCTGAGCCGCGCCTGGTCGGAGAGGCTCACCGCGTACTTGGCGCCCAGGGTCTTCACGTCGTAGCCGCGGTCCCGATCCGTGCCGCTCGGCTGGTAGTCGGCATCGGAGAAGGGCTGAAAGCCGTCCGCCTCGTCCACGGAGCCGTAGACCACCAGCTGGTGACGGCCGACGGCGCCGCGCACCTCGCCGTTGACGTGGCGGCCGTCGTTGCTGTCGAGCGATGCCGCGACGCTGCCGGTGGTGGCGTCGCTGAAAGGCCGGGTGACCACATTCACGACCCCGGCCACGGACTGGGTGCCGTAGAAGATGCCCTGGCCGCCGTAGAGCACCTCGATGCGCTCCACCATGTGGGCCGGCACGGTGTCGAGCGGCGAGGTGGTGTTGTAGAGCCGGTTGTTGATGCGCACGCCGTCGATGAGCCAGAGGATGTCCTCGCAGCGCGAGCCCTGCAGCGAGCAACCCATGTAGTCGAAGGCGCCGTTTTTCGGCGCGAGGTACAGTCCCGGCACCCGCATCTGCAGCACCTGGGTGAGATCGTCGAAGCCACCGAGGCGGATCTCCTCCGCGGTGATGACTTCCACCCGGTTACCGTAGCGGGCGAGCTTGAGCGGCGTGGTCTCCTCGAGCTGACCCACCACCAGCAGCTCTTCCTCGATACCGCCTGTTTGCGCCGCGTCACTCTGTTCCGCCGCGGCGTTTTCTACAGCGGCATTACCCGCCGCTGCCCACAGCAGCGCCAGTGCGGCAACGGGGCACGAGCCGATACCTTTGCGCAACGTCCTCTCCCCGATGTGCAAACGTGCGCGGCATTCTAACTCATCGGAGTTGACCGCCAGCTAGCCGATCAGCCTGGCGTACAGTGGCCCCCAGAACTTCGACGCCTTGCCGGTGGTGAACTCCTCCCGATCCGCCCGGGTGGCGATGGCGCGGATGGTCTTCACGCCGAGCCAGCGGAGCGGCTCCGGCACCCAGCGCCTGGCCGTGTCGTTCACCCAGGCGAGCCGGGTCAGGTCCGTCTTCCGACCTGCGACCAGATCGGCCAGGATCCGACCCGCCAGGTTGCTGGCAGCCACACCTTCGCCGACGTAGCCACCTGCCATGCCGATGCCACGGGTCTGGTCGAAGGAAACGCAGGGTCGCCAGGTGGTGGACGTGCCCATGAGCCCACCCCAGCGGTGGGTCACCGAGTAGTCCTTCAGCACCGGGAAGAGCCCGCGCAGATTCGCTTCCACCCGATCGAGCAGCGGCTCGGCGGGATCGATCACCGGCTTCATCTTCGAGCCGAAGTAGTAACCGGCCCGGCCGCCGAAGGCGAAGCGGTTATCCAGCGTGCGCTGTCCGTAGATCACCAGACGCCGGCCGTCGCCGAAAGTCTCGCGCCGGCGCAGCCCGATCTGATCCCAGACAGACTCCGGTAGCGGCTCCGTCGCCACCATCATGGAGTAGATGGGCAGGAGCTGCCGGCGCTGGCTCGGCAGCGTGTCGGAGTAGCCTTCCGTGGCGCGCAGCACGATGCCCGCCTTCACCATGCCGTGCGGCGTGCGCACCCGACGCGGCTCGAGATCCAGCACCGGGCACTGCTCGTAGATGGCGACCCCCTGCTTGCGTACGGTCTCGGCCAGACCACGGACCAGCCGGGCCGGATGGATGGCCGCGCAGTGGGTCGAGTAGGCCGCACCGTGGTTGGGCGTGCAGGCAAGCCGCTCGCGCGCCTCGGACTCGTCGAGCCAGCGGTAGTCGTCGTCCGTGAAGCCGAGCGCGTGCAGCGATGCCACGTGCTCCTTGAGCTGCTGCACCCGGAACGGCAGGGTGGCGACGTTCAGCGTGCCGCCCTTGGCGTAGTGGCAGTCGATATTCTCCGCCTGGCTGACCCGGCCCACCTCGTCCACCGTATCGTGCATGGCCTTGAGCAGCTCGATGCCCCGCTGACGCTGCTCGGGCCGGGCGAGCATGCCGTCGATGCCCCAGGCGAGCCCCATGCACCAGCCGCCGTTGCGGCCGCTGGCGCCGAAGCCGACGGTCACCGCCTCGAACACGGCGATGTCGAGATCAGGCCTGTGCTGCTTGAGGTAGTACGCGGTCCAGAGCCCGGTGTAGCCGCCGCCGATGATGGCCACGTCCACCTGGTAGGGCAGACGATCCGGCGGTTTTGCATTCGGCGCCTGAGGCAGGGAGTCGAACCAGAAGCTGCCGTTATCCTGCGAGCTCGGCCAGTCCATGTCGCGTCATCCTCCGAATGCCTGTCGCAGGGCGGTCACGACAGACGGGTGGGTAATCGATTCGATCAGACCGCGCAGCACGAACTGCACGCCAATGCACACCAGCACGAGGCCCATGAGCCGGGTGAGCACGTTCATACCGGTGACGCCGAGCACCGACGCCACCCGGGTCGACGAGCGCAGCACCGCCCAGGCGAAGAGCGCCGTGAAGACGACGCCGACGGCGATGGCCGCATACTCTGCCATGTTGTCCGCTTCCGAGGCCATGCCGATGGTCATGGCGATGGAGCCGGGGCCGCTCAGCAGCGGCATGGAAATGGGGGTGAAGGCGATGTCCGTCATCAGCATCGCCTCGTCGCGGCTGTCTTCGGTGAGCTCTTTTTCCGGCTCCGGGCTCAGCATGCCGAAGCCGACCCGGGCCACCACCAGACCGCCGGCGATGCGCAGCGCCGGCAGGGTGATGCCGAAGAAGCTCATGATCAGTGCACCGGCCACGAGCGCAACGAGCAGCGTGCCGGCGGTGTAGACCGAGGCCATCCAGGCCTGATGGTTGCGCCGTTCCACCGGAAACCGCCGGGACAGGCTCGCGAACACGGGTGCCGTGCTGAAGGGATTGGTGATGGGCACCAGCGCCCCGAAGGTGGCGAAGATGAGCGCCCCCAGCTCGATCAGCATGCCGTCGTCAGCCCGACCTTGATCCGAAGGCTGAAGAGCCTACCGTGCCGCCGGTCCGTTCTCCAGTGACCCCCGTATGGAACGCAACACCCCCGTGGCCCGGGAGAGCTCGGCAGCCGAGACGTCAGGGCGCATGACCGTGCCCTCGCGCCGGCGCATGGCGGTAATGGTCTGCCGCCCGGCCGGGGTCAGCGTCACCAGCGGCGAGCGGCGGCTGGCCGGGTTGTCGCGCCTCGCGACCAGCGCCAGATCGAGCAGGGCATCCACCAGCGACTGAATGCGCTGGCGGGTGACGCGCCGCGCCCGGGCGATCTGCGGCACGGTGGCATCCCCCTCACGCGCCAGGTACTCGAGCACCGCGCGCATGCCCATGGAAATCTGGGAGTCCTCGTGGATCTGCTCGCCGAGCTGCACCATGGACTGGTAAAGAAGACGCACCTCGTTGAGCAGGGCTTCGAGCGGGGTCTGCTGCATGGCGGCCAGTGTGGCAGCGTCGACCCATGATGACAACATCTATTGTCATCATGTCCGATTCAGGCATAATGACAACCGCTATTGTCATGAACGAGGAGGTCGCTCATGAGCCTGCAGAACCGACTGGTCGCTCAGTTCCATCGCCCCACCGGCACCCTGGGTCGCCTGGCGGGCTGGATCATGGCACACCGCGGATCGAACCTGGAACGCAACCGCTGGACGGTGGACCTGCTCGATGTGCAGGTGGGGGACGTGGTCTGCGAGCTCGGCCCGGGGCCCGGCGTGACCCTCGGCCTGCTGCTCGAAAAGGCGGGCCGAGTCATCGCCGTAGACCACTCCGAGCTCATGCTCGATCGCTGCCGCGCTCGACACCGCCAGGCCATCGCCGATGGCCGGCTCGCCCTGCACGCCGCGAGCTTCACAGATCTGCCGGACATCGGCCAGGTGGATCGGATGATCGCGGTGAACTCGCTGCAGTTCGACGCGCTGAATCCCGCCGCACTTGCCGGCCTGCTCGCCCACCTGAAACCGGGCGGTGTGCTGGCCGTGACCTTTCAGCCGCGGGGCAGCGCACCCACCGAGGCCGACGTCGACCGGGCGGCCACTCGTACCGCCGGTGTGCTCCGCGAGGCCGGATTCACCGATCTCGAGGAGCACCGGCTGCCGCTCGAGCCCGTCGCCGCCGTCTGCGTGCTGGCCCGCCGGCCGGCCGCGGCTTGAAGCCGCGGCTGAAAAAAAGGCCCCGCCGGGGGCACGGGGCAAACCTCGAGTGAGAGAGGTTCGGTTCAGAAGAAGGCGTGCAGCTGCACGAAGCCTTCTTCGGTGTTGAATCGCGGATCGGGGTCGTCGCTGTCGAGCTTGCGGAAGCCGGCCCGCAGCTGGGTGAACGCCCAGGGAAAGAGCTCGTAGACCAGGCTGTAACGCCAGCGGTCGTCGAGCGGTCCGTCCGGGTGCAGCAGCTCTACCGAGGCCTTCAGGTTGTTGCCGCGGGCGATGAGCCAGTCCGCCTCCAGGTACGCCACGTCGCTCTTCACGGTGCCGAGCACGTCGCCCTTGTCGCGGATGTGGTCGTACTCGGCGAGCCAGGTGACCGGTCCGGTCTTCAGCCCGGCGAAGACGCCCGCCATGGACCGGTCGACACCGTCCGTGTCGTTGCCGTAGCCGGATACGCCGAGCTGGAACGGCCCGCCGTTCCAGACGAAGCGGCCGGTGATGAGCTTGCCGTCGTCCACCTCGGAGCCACCACCGTTGCCGTTGGTGATGGCGAGCTGGGTGTCGAAGCCGGCCGAGCTCCAGCCGAGCTCGACGCCGTCGTCGCCCTGCTCCATGGTCACCCCGGTGTCGCGGCGGATGAAGGCGCCGTTGTCTTCGAGCCGCCAGCCGTAGGGCAGGAATAAGCGGCCGGCGCGCAGGTAGAAGTCCTGCCAGCCGAGCCGGATCCACGCTTCCCGGTTGGCCGAGCCGCCCGGCGCGACCTGCTGGTCCACGTAAAACAGCACGTGCTCGTTGAGCGTCGCGCTGCCGTACACCGTCACCCGGTCCACCTGAAAATCCACCGCATCGTCCACGTCGCTGCGGTCGATGTAGCTGCCCGAGACCCGGCCGTTGGCACCCAGCCCGAAACGGTTGAACACCGTGCCGGTCCACACGTCCTCGCCGCCGAGCGGCTGCATGGGCAGCTGCTGGGCCGCGAAGAGGTTGCCATAGGTGTTGCGCAGCCCGCCTCCGGTGGGGCTCACATGACAGCCCGTGCACGTCATGCCCTGGCGAACCGCGAGGTAGGGCTCCGCCGCGGCCGGGGGCGCCGCGGCGATCAGAACAGTCGCCGCGATCAGCAGCGCCGTGGTAAGCCAGCCTGCGCGCATCAGTAGATGCCACCCGGATCGGGTACCTGCGGGTTGTTCGGCGCGCCGGCGCTCACCCAGTCGCGGATCAGCTGAATGGTGGCATCCGGCAGCGCGGGACTGCCGGCCGGCATCCGCTGCAGCAGTCCCGTGCCTTCGATCTTGCGCACGAGATAGCTGTTGTCCGGATCGTTCGGCTCGATGCGGTCCAGGCCCGGCATCTGGTTGCTCGGCACGTTGACGATGTTCGCGTAGGCCTGGCCTTCGGAGAGGTTCATGCCCTCCTGGGGCGTCGCCCCGGCGTGGCAGCCGGAGAACGCGCAGTTCGCCGTGAACACCTGCTGCACCTGGCCGAACGTCGGCGCCGTGTTCACCGTGAAGCTGCCGACGTAGTCGCCGCCAGGCGTGCCGTCCGCGTCGCCGTCGAGCAGCACACCGGTGGTGTCCGTGACGCCGCCCTGGGCGCCGCTCACGGTGAGCCGATAGAGATCGTTGGCGGCCATGGCGCCGGTGAGGTCCAGGGTCACCTCTGTGCCCGCCACCCCTGTAGCCGCGATGTTCACCACCAGCTCGTTGCCGTCACCGAAGGATCCATCGCCACCGGCCGCCAGCAGCTCGAACTGATCCACGGCCGCGGATGCCGCAAGCACGTCGCGGTTGAAGCTCACGGTCACGTTGGCCGGCATGTTGTTGATGGTGCTGCCGTTCGGCGGAAACATGGACGTCACCGCGAACGCTTCCGCTGGCGGCACGTTGCTCATGGTGGTCTCGATCTGACCGCGCAGCGCGCCATCCGGAAAGCCGGGCGAGGTGGTCTCGACATACAGCCCCTGATTGACCAGGGCCGTGAACGTGCTCTCGTCCACGGCCGCATCGCTCATGCTCCAGATGGCGAGGTTCATCGGATCCTGAGTGAGGCTGTAGACCATGGGGCCGTTCTGGCCCGCCGGTGCCTGGTTGATGGTCACCGCATCGGTGTCCGCGGGACCACCCACGTACACGTTCACGGCGAGATCGCGCTCGGCACCGACGATGGTGCTGGCGGCCACGCCGGTTTCCGCCGCCGCCGATGGCGGCACCACCGAGCCGGCGGTGAGATCCGTGTACACCACCTCCACCCCGGGCGGCACGATCTGGGTGCGCACCTCACCGGCCAAGTTGGCCGGCGTGTGCACGTTGAGGTAGAGCCGGCCGGCGCTGTAGTCGGTCGCCTGGGCCGGGGTCAGCACCGCGTCCTCGCTCATCCAGTGCGCGACGTCGCTCGCATCCTGTACCAGACCGATGGTCACTCCACCGTTCAGTCCAGCCAGCGCCGTGTGCACGTGGGCGGCGGTCGCGTCGTCGAGGCCGGTGGTGCGCACGTGCACGGCGAGTGCCCCGGTGTCGGGATCGTAGGTGATGGCGGCCACCGCGCTGCCCGCGCTGACGTGGGGCGGCACTTCCTTGGCGCCGCTCAGCTCGGTGAACAGCACCTGCACGTTGCCGACGATGAGCTGGGCGCGCAGCGCCCCCTCGGGTGCCGCGGCCGTCGTCACCAGCACGTAGAGCCGGCCACTCTCGAGATTTGCGAGATCGTCCACGGTGAACGCAGCACTCGCCGGCAGCGCCCATTCGGTGGCGGAATTCTCGACCAGGGCGATGAGCTCCGGTCCCACCTCGCCGGCAAAGCCGACCCGCAACGAAACGCCATCCGCCGTGATGCCGTTCAGGGTCACGGTGCCGCTGATCGTCTCGTCGTCCAGATTGATCGTGAAATCGGCCACGGCGGTGCCGGCCTCGGCGCTGCCGGCCACCACCTGATCGGCCGCCAGATTCGCACTCACCGCGGTGGTGTTGGGCGGCGGCGGTGGCGGTGGATTCATCACGGGATTGTTGTTGTTGTCGTCGCCGCCGTCCGAGCAGCCGGCCACGGCCAGCCCGCCCAGCGCCACCAGCGTCATCCGCAGCAGCCATTTCCCCATCACGCCCTCCTGTCTCGATCCCGGTGTTGGTCAAGTGATGGTTGTAAGTGCCCGCTGGCGGCCGGAATCGTTCAACGCAAAATATTCATGACCCCGAAATGAACGTTCTGGCCGTTTTCGAGGACTTACTTACTGAAAGGGTGCAAGCTTTCTCTTTGGGAGGAAGGCAACGGTGGGAGGTAACCGTTGACCGAAGCAGAGCTGCTCGATGCGGTAGCCGGGGCGGACGAGGGCGCGCTGCGCGAGCTCTATGACCGCTATTACCCGCGTCTGGCCCGCTTTCTGGTGCGCATGACCACGGACGACGAGCTCGTCGCCGAGATCGTCAACGACACGTTTCTGGTGGTGTGGCAGAAGGCGGCGGGATTCCGTGGCGATGCGAGCCCGTCCACCTGGATCATCGGCATCTGCTACCGCAAGGCACTGAAGGCTCTCGCGCGGCTGCCGCCGACGGTGTCGCTGGACGAGGCCGAGACCGCCGCCACGGCACCGGATGCCCTGGAGGCGAAGCTCGGTATGCGCCGCGCCATCGCCCGGCTGAGCCCCCGGCATCGGGCCGTGGTCATCCTCACCTATCAGTTCGGCTACTCCTACCGGGAGATCGGCGAGATCGTGCACTGTCCGGAGAACACGGTGAAAACCCGCATGCACCACGCCCGCAAGGCGCTGAAGAAGCTGCTGGAGGCTGAGTCATGAACGATCACCACGCGGTGACCCTGCTGCTGCCCTGGTACGTGAACGGCACACTGAACGAGCAGGAGATGGCCTCGGTGGAGGCGCATCTGCTCGGCTGCGCGGACTGCCGCGAGGCGGTGGCCACGGACGTCGAGGAGGCGCGACACCTGTCCACCACCACGGACGAAGCTCGCGTCGAGGCACTCACCGCCCGGCGCGCGGCCGGGTTCGAGGCGCTGCGCGGCCAGATCCGCGGCAACCCGCCGCGCCGGCGTCCCGTGGCGCCGACCCGCTGGCTGCCGGCCCTGGCCGCACTGCTCGTGATCGGCGCGGTGCTGCCCGCCGCCTGGCTGACGCCCAGGCCCGCTGTCTACGAGCTGCGGACCAGCCACCTGGCCCACGAGGGTCCCGTGCTGCAGCTTGTTTTCCGCGACGGCACCTCCGCGGAGGACATCGACCTGCTGATCCGCACCAGCGGCACACTGATCGGTCCGCCGTCGAGCGGCGGTGTCTATCGGGTGGCGCTCGCCAGCGACGATCCCCAGGCGCTGCTCGAGCGCATCCGCGCCCATCCGCTGGTGCGCTGGGCGGAGATCGAGCTGTGAGCGTGCTGCTGCGCGTGGCCGCGCTCATGCTGGCGCTGGCCGGCTGCGCCAGCGTGCCGCCCGGCCCCGGCCCGCAGCCCGGCGAGGTGCTGGTGACCTTCGCCCTGCCTGCCGCTGCCCCGGAGCCCGCCGGCGGCTCGCGCCGCGCCTACCACGGCGGCGGTGACAGCTGGCAGGTGCCGCTCTACACCCGTCAGCAGGTGCACCGCTTCGCGAAGGACCATGGCCTCAGACAGACGGCCGCCTGGCCCATCGACGTGCTGGGCGTGTACTGCGTCGCCTTCACCGTCGACTCGGAGACTGCCGGTGCCACCCCCGATTCGCTGCTGCCCCGGCTCGAGGCGGATCCCCGCTCGCGGCTGGTGCAGATGAACGCGAGCTTCGCCGGCAAGACCGTGTCGTCCAAGCCCCCAACTGACAAGCCGGTCTACGACGATCCGCTCGTCGACGTGCAGTATGGCAAGTTCGTGCACCAGCTCGCCGCGCTGCACGCGGTGACCAGCGGCGATGCCGTGCGGGTCGGCGTGATCGACACCAGCGTCGACCTCACCCACCCGGACCTGTCCGGTCAGGTGGCCCGGCAGATCGAGCTGGTGCCCGCCGCCGAGCCGGCCGCGCGGCTGCACGGCACCGCCGTGACCGGCGTCATCGCTGCCGCGCCCGGCAACGGCGAGGGGCTGGTCGGCATGGCGCCGGGCGCCAACGTGCACGTCTACGGCGCCTGCACCGACGACGCCGAAGGCGCGCTGTGCACCTCGTTCTCCATCGCCCAGGCGCTGGCCGACGCGCTCGATGAGCGCATGGAGGTGATCAACATGAGCTTTGCCGGTCCGGACGACCCGCTGATCGCCTCGCTGCTCGACGCCGCCCTCGACGCCGAGACCGTGCTGGTGGCCGCCGGTAACAGCGATGCGCCGGATGCGCGCTTTCCCGCCGGTCATCCCGGCGTGCACGCCGCCGACGGCGAGCGCCATCTCTGGTTCGCGAGCGCGGAGCGGCTCAGCACCCGGGCCGGCGGCAGCTATCAGGTGTTCTACGGCTCCTCCATCGCCTCGGCCGGCATGAGCGGCCTCGCGGCCCTGCTGCGCGCACGCACGTCCGCCGCGGATACGAGCGCGCTGCTCGACTGGCTGTACGAGGGCAACTGCAACCCGGCAACGCAGCCGGCCGCGCTCTATCCCATCAGCCGGGAGCAGCTCTGTGACTGAACGGCTGCTTCTCAGTCGTGTCCGCGCGCTGGTGATGCCTGCGCTGCTGGCGGTTTTCGCCGCACCGGTGCATGCGGAGCTCGACGCCGGCGCCAACCTGGTCAGCCGCTACGTCTACCGCGGCATCGACATGTCCGGCAACGATCCGGCCGTGCAGGGCCGCCTGGAGTACGGGCTCGCCAGCGGTTTCTATGCCGGGGTGTGGGCGAGCAGCATCGAGTCGCGCTACGACGACCGGAATGCAGAAGTGGACTTCTTCGCCGGTTATCAGCGCCGCCTGCACCCGGCGCTCGCGCTGGACGCCACCGTGGTGCGCTACACCTATCAGGGCGGCGGCGTGGGTAGCGGTTACGACTGGACGGAAGCCCAGCTCACCGCCCACGTCCGTGATCACTGGTCCGTGACCGCCGCCGTCGCCGACGACTGGTACGGCTGGCCCGGCACCACCTGGTCCGTGGAAGGCTCCTGGCACTATGCGCCGGGGCCGCGCTGGCTCGTGGATGCCACCCTCGGCCACAACGCCGTGCACGACGTGGTCGGCTTCAACTACCAGTGGGCGGAGGTGGGCCTCACCCGCCAGTTCGGCCCGCTGCACGCGCGGCTCGGCTACTCGGCAACGACGGGCGCCGCCGCGTTCGGCGACCTCACGGACGACCGCTGGCTCTTCTCCGTCGGCTGGGACCTGGGGCGCTGAGCCACCGCAGAGCTGTCCGACAGCGGGAATTGCGTTCCTCGCCCGTGGCCGTATTCTCGAAGGTCGGGGCCGGGCACCTGCCCGGACACCAAGCCAGGGAGGCAGCATGCCCGCGGCGGGAACCTACGCGCCACCGGCCGCACGAGGGGGACACGCCCGGCTCATCGAGCCGACGGTGCTGGCACGCCTCAATAACCTGGAGCTCATCGCCCGCACCGCGGTGGAAGGTGCGCTGATCGGTCTGCACCGCTCCCCCACCTTCGGCTTCAGCCAGGAATTCGCCGAGTACCGCGCCTACCAGCCCGGCGACGACCCGCGCGACATCGACTGGAACGTGCTGGCGCGCACCGACCGCACCTACGTGAAGCGCTACTTCGGTGACACCAACTGTCGACTGATACTGCTGATCGATACGAGCGCGTCGATGGCGACTGTCGAGCCTGCCAGAGCGAGTGACAGCGCGATCAGCAAGCTCGACTACGCGCGTTTCTTCGCCGCCGCACTCGTCTATCTCGCCCACCGCCAGCACGACGCGGTGGGGCTCACCACCTTCAGCGACCGCATCCGCACCTACCGCCCGGCCACCGGCCGTGCCGCCGGCATCCGGGCGCTCTACCACGAGCTGGACGCGCTCACCGCCGCGGGCGGCAGCAACTGGCAGCTGCCGCTCGACCACGTGCAGGCGCAGTTCCGGAAGTCGGGGCTCATCGTGGTGATCTCGGATTTCTACACGGACCCGGAGGCGCTGGCGACTGTGCTGCGCGGGCTCGCCGCGCGCGGCCACGATCTCTTGCTGGTGCACGTGCTGGATCCCGAAGAACGCTCGCCGGCGCTGGCCCGGGCGGTGACCTTGCGGGATGCGGAGACGGGCGAGGTGATGGAGGTGACGCGGGAGGAGCTGGAGCGGGATTATCCGGCGCGGCTGGCCGTGCACATCGAGCGGTTGAAGCAGCTGACGCTGGGCCTAGGCGGCCACTATCTGAACGTGGTCACGAGCGAGCCGCTGGACCGGGTGCTGGCGGGGTATCTGCATTTTCGGGCGCGGCATCCATGAAGCAGATGGCTCCCGTATCTCCCATGAGGTCGGATCCCGACTCTGGTGGAAGATGGGAAAGCACGACGACTTCGTTTTTCTCGATGGCGTAGAGAAGCGAGTACGGAAACCGTTGCATGACCGCTTTGCGTACACCAGGCAGGACCAATGGGTGGCTTCGAGGAAACGTTTCCATGGTAGCCGCGCATCTCCTCAGCGCGCCGCTGAACGCTTCAGCTTTCATCGGCTACGACGCAGTTCCTCGAACAGTTCCTCGGCAGTGCAGCCCGGGTCACCATCCCGGCGGAATGCCTCGAGTTCCGCCTGCACAATCCGAACCTGCCATTCGGGAAGCGGGTAATCTTCAGGAGCAATTGAGTCCTGGATTTTTCCACAGAGATCTAACCGCTGTTCAACATCCATGTTCCGGTACTCAAGTGGCAATGAATCAGGATCCGCGCCCAGCGAATCGTGGATGGCTTCGATCAAAGAGAGCTTCTGCTCAACACTCATCTTTTCAAGATCTACAATTCTCACCGACCAACTCCCAGTCAATTCGAGTCAGGAACCTTTCTTCAGCCGGTTGCGAATTCTTTCGACCGCTTCCCGGGCCGGAATTCCGCCACCGTCCCGCCGATGTTCCTCAAGTCTTTTTTCGGCGAAACGCAGCTGCCAGGACTCGAGATTGGGATGATCCGGATCAGTTGGGATCGTGTTCCAGATCTGCGCCATCAGCTCGAGCCGCTCCTCCACGCTCAGTTTCAGTATTTCGGAAAGATCCATCGTCTTGCTTTCCTCGCGCTAGTCGTGTCTTCAGAAGTTGCGGAAGATCCGCTCGATCGCTTCCCTCGCGGGCTCTCCTCGTTCCCCGGTTCGTTCGTACTCCGCCAGGCTTTCTCTCGCCAGCTCGAGCTGCCACTCGGGCGCTGGTTCCGCCGTTTCAGCGAACATCGACTCCAGCAGCTTCTCGACCAATCGGCGCTTCTCCTCGAAAGATAGCTTTTCGATATCAGGCAAATCCATCGGACAGCCTCCCTGCGACTCACCGTTTTCAATCTATGCCCCCGACTACCAGGGGTCAACGAATCAGCAACCCACCTGCGTGTGAGCCTTATCCCGCCGCCTCTCCGGCCAACCCCGCACCCGGAGCCACCCCCTGATGTTCTTCGCCTCCGCCGCCTTCCTCGCGGGCTTAGCACTCCTCACCATCCCCTGGTGGCTGCACCGTCTGAACGCCCACTCGAGCGAGCAGCACACGTTCAGCTCTTTGTTTCTGATGCGGGCGAGCGAGGCGCCGGTGAACCTGCGCAAGCGGCTGCAGCATCTGACCCTGCTGGCACTGCGCTGGCTGCTGCTCATCGCCGCCTGCCTCGCCTTCGCCGAGCCGATCCTGAAGCTCGCCGGCGATGACACTGCACCCAGTGAAGCGATGGAGCACCGCATCATCGTCATCGACACCTCGCTCTCCATGGCCCGCAATGACCATGCGCCGATCCGCGCCGCACGAGTCGAGGCCCGCGATCTGATCGATGATCTGCCCACCGGCGGCAAGGCCGCCCTCGTCACCGCCGCGGACGCGCTCACCCTGCTCGTGCCGCTCACCGACGACACCACCCGGCTCACCGGCGCGCTGGCCGGCATCGATCCCGCGAGCACGCGGCTCGCCATGGCCGGCCTCATGAGCCGGGTCTCCACGCTCACGGACACGCTACTCGCCCCCGGCGAGCGGGCACGCGTCTACGTCATCTCCGACTTCCAGGCCACGGGCCTGCCCGATCAGTTCAACGCGCTGGTAGCCGGCATGGTGTGGCCGACGGAGCTCGTGCCGGTAGTGGACGCCGAGGAAGCCGCCGGTAACCGCACCATCGTCCGCATGCATACGGGCCCTAACAGCACACTCGACGTGACCGTGCAGTCCTTTGCCGCCCCCGGCGCCGAGGTCACCCTCAAGCTCGGCCAGAACGACGACCCCATCGGCGAACAATCCGTGTTCGTCCCAGAGAACGGCAGCGCCACCGCCACATTCACCCTGCCCGAATCCGACACCGACGCCCGGCGCCGTGAAGCCGTCGTCTGGACCGCCACGCTCGAGGCCGACGACTCGCTGGCCACCGACAACGTCCGCCGTCTCGCGAAGACCGACGCCATCACTGCCTCTCTCCCCGTGCTTACCATCAGCGACCGCGCCTTCGCCTATCTGCGCGCTGCGGTGGCCGCGGCCGCACCGCGGTTCACGCCGCAGC
>QJYB01000059.1 GCA_003247835.1 Gammaproteobacteria bacterium
ATGAAAGTAGTTGTCCGCGATGAGCCCCCTGTGCGAACCAACCATGTCGATGAACTCACCCCACACACAGTGCTCGAACTCGGAACCGACCACCTGGAAATCGTCCACGCCCGACAGCTTGAGACAGTCGCTGTTGGTGCCCGTTCCGGTTCGAGCGAAGAGGCCGACGTTGCCGATGTAGACGTTTCTGACGATGAAGTGATCGGTCGGGGTACGGTAGTCCGAACCGTCGTCCACATTGATGCCGTGGGGAAACGCATTCCGGCAGTGAAGGTTCTCGATCGCCAGGTAGGAAACGTTGCTGAAGCGGATGCAGTTGGCACCGCGATCTTCCAGGCCATCCGCGCCCCCATCCACCACGGTCAACCGTTCCCCGGCCTCTCCCAGCGAGCCGGAGATGACGATGGGTGACGTGGCCGTGCGCCTGACGCCCACCACCTCGCCGAGGCCCGGAAAGACACCGGCGGCCAACCGGATCCGGGTCGGCGCGAGAGGATCCTGGGCGACCGCCAGCTTCATGGCGGTCTGAAGATCCGGCACGACGGCGGTCCCGGACCCGTCGGTGGATGACTCCGGCACCGTCGGATCGACTTGGATCGTCGCCCAGTCGTCGATGGCCACATCGAATGGCGCCTCTGCGGGTGCGGTCATTGCGGGCAGGTGGATGGCGGGCTCTCCGACACCTGACGACGCGGTGATCGAACGCGGCGGATCCCCACACCCGTGGATACCGATCAGCAGCAGGCTGAGGACAAGCTTTTTCCCGCTCATTCCGTTGCTCGACAAACGTCATAACCTATGACGAACCCGCGCTCGCGTCACGCCCTGCGATCCCTCTTGATACTGTATGTCCATACAGGTAATCTGATCGACCCCTGTATATAAATACAGCATCGGAGCGGAGCATGCGGGATCGGATGGGTCGTCGGATGGGTCGAGGGCGCCGTGATCAGGAAGATCAGCAGGGTCATCAGGAAGCGTCCGGGGAGGCCGATGATCCAACGGCCGTGCTGTTCGACCATCCGGCCCTCTGGCGCGCCGGGGCGCTCACCCGGGAGGCGGACGGCCTGCCCACGGGATTCGATGTCCTGGACCGGCATCTGCCGGGCGGCGGCTGGCCCCGCGCCGGGCTCTGCGAGCTCATGCTGTCTTCGGCCGGCATCGGCGAGCTCAAGCTGCTCCTGCCGGCGCTGAAGGCCCTGAGCCGGCAGAACCGCTGGATCGCCTGGGTGAATCCACCCTTCATCCCCTATGCCCCCGCCCTCTCCGCAGCGGGTGTGGACATCAGCAAGATCCTGCTCATCCACCCGAGAACCCACAAAGACGCACTCTGGTCCCTGGAACGGGCAACCCGCTCCGGTACCTGCAGCGCGGCCCTTGCCTGGCTGGACGAACGGGCGCTCAGAACGAAGGACACCCGGCGCCTGCAGCTCGCCGCCCGGCAGGGTGGCACGCTCTCCTGGCTGTTCCGCCCCGAGCGGGCCCGTGCGGAAAACTCCCTGGCCGAGCTGCGGCTGGCTATCGCACCGGGTAGCGGAGACCGGGAGACGCTGAATGTCAGCCTCTGCAAGCGCCGCGGCGGCTGGCCCATTGCCGACCTGCCCGTTCCCCTCGAACAGGGAAGGCGTCCCGCAGAGGTCCACGAGCAGCTGTCGCTCTGGCGTCAGTGGCGGTCGACCGAGCGGTCCACCGAATCGCCCCGACCTGCCGAGCGCCCACCCCTGCTGCCGATGCGGCCGGTCCGGAGCGACTCCGACCGCCACGTCACCCACTGACCATGCTCTGGCTCGCCCTGCAGTTTCCCTGTCTTGGGCTGGAGGTCTGGGATCAGATCCGGCCTGCAGCCACGGCCGGAGACAAGGCCCGGCCTGCCGTCCTCATGGAACAGAACACGGTACTGCTCTGCAACGGGCCGGCCATTGCCGCGGGTATCCAGCGGGGTGCCAGCCTGGCTACGGCACACAGCATCACGGGTGATCTGGTGCACTTTCAGCGGGATGCGGAGCGGGAACTCGCCCGGCTTGAGTTTCTCGGGGAAACGGTTTACCGGTTCAGTGCCCAGGTGAGTCTGGAACCTCCGGACGCACTGGTCCTGGAGATCGGCGGCAGCCTCGCGCTCTTCGGGGATCCGGCAGAGCTGGCGCGGAACGCCCGCGATCTCTGCCGATCCCTCGGCCACGACACCCGCTGCCAGCTTGCCGCCACCCCGGGCGCTGCACTGGCCATGGCGACAGCAGGGGTGAAGCGCCTCACGGACGTGCCGCTGACCTGCGCCCGCCTGCCGGATGCGGAGAGGTATCTGGAACGACTGGCAAACATGGGTCTCAGCACGCTGGGTCCGCTGCTCGAACTGCCCGAGGTGGAGCTAGGCCGACGCTTCGGTCCGGAGCTGGTGGATCATCTCGCCCGCCTGACCGGCCGACGCCCGGATCCGAAACGCTGCATCGAGCTCGCTGTTCGGTTCGATCAGTCCCTGCACCTGCTGGAACCGATCAGAGACAAGGAAACCCTGCTCGACAGCACGGGTCCCATGGATCGCCTGCTTGCCGACCTCGAGCAGTGGCTGATCAGTCATCAGCTGGGCGTCGAGCAGCTGATCTGGACCTTCTCCACTCACGCCGCGAACGAGCAGGTCAGCATGCCCATCGCCTTTGCCCGTGCGCTGCAGAGCCGGCAGGCCTTCCGGAACGTGATCCGGCTCAGGCTCGAGCAGATATCACTGCCGGAAGATATTCTCACCGTGCGCCTCGAGGCGCGCCGCCTGGTGCCCTGGCTCGGCGGCAACCACGTCCTGTTCGCGCTGCTGCCGGGGCAGCAGGTCGAGGGTGCGCTGACAGCCGCAGACGCGAGCGAGCTGATCGACCAGCTCCGGGCCCGGCTCGGCAACGGCGCCTGCTCCCGTATCGGCACGCGCGATCAGCACGCCCCCGAGTCCGCCTGGCGGCTCGTCCCGGCGGGCGTCCATCCCCACCCGGTTCCGACCCGGGGCTCGCAGCGTTCCGGTCAGTCACTCGACCGGCCCGCCGACCGACCCTCCGATAGACCACTGTGGCTGCTCGATCCGCCGTGGCCGACCGAACGCAATCGCCTCGAGCTGCTCAGAGGCCCGGAACGTATCCAGACCGACTGGTGGCAGCTGCCCATCCGGCGTGACTACTACGTGGCGAGTCTCGAAACCGGCGCCCGCTGCTGGGCCTTCGTGGACGGACAGGACCGCTGGTACCTCCATGGCTACTTCGGATAGCCCGGACGGCACGAACAAAGATCAGCCTGGGGGGGCTGCAGGCCCGACCGGGAGTCAATCCCGGTCGGCGGTGTCCACGGGGCGAAAGCCTCGTGGACACACTTATGCAGAGCTCCACACTCTCTCCAATTACAGCTTCCTGCGTGGCGCCTCCCATCCCGAGGAGCTCGTCGCACAGGCCGCCCAGCTCGGCTACCAGGCCATCGCGCTGACCGACGAGTGCTCGTTTGCCGGTTTGGTCAAAGCCCACATGGCGGCCAAGGAGCACGACATCCACCTGATCGTCGGCGCCGAGTTTCACCTGGAGGAAGGCCTTCACCTGGTGCTGCTGGCACCGGACCGGAATGCCTACGGCCAGCTCTCCGGGCTCATCACCAAGCTTCGCCGCCGTTCGCCCAAGGGCACCTACCGCATGACCCTGAACGATCTGAACTGGGCCATCGACGGGTGCCTGGCGCTCTGGATCCCCGGGCTTGCCGACATCGGGACCCTGATGGATCAGGGCCGGGCGTTGAAAAGCCGATTCCCCGAGCTCTGGATCGCGCTGGAGCTGTTCCTGGAAGCTACGGATCTGGACAAGACGGCCAACGCCCTGACCGTCTCCATGCGTCTGGATCTGCCCATCGTCGCCACAGGTGAGGTGCACCTGCACACACCGGCCCGCCAGCCTCTGCAGGACGTGATGACGGCCATCCGGGAGAAGACCACCATTGCCGAGCTCGGCAGCCGGGCTTTCGCCAACGCGGAGCGCCACCTGCGCCCCGTCGAGACGCTGGCCGCGATCTACCCGCCGGAGATGCTCGCCGAATCCGTGCGCATTGCCGAACGATGCGTCTTCTCCATGGACGAGCTCCGCTACGAGTATCCGGAAGAGCTGGTGCCGCCCCACCTCACCCCGGCCGAGTACCTCAGGCAGCTGACCCTGGCGGGGGCAGCGGAGCGCTGGGCCGGCGGCATCCCCGAAGAGACCCTCGCCCTGGTGGAGCAGGAGCTCTCGCTCATCGAAATGCTGCGGTTCGAGTACTACTTCCTCACCGTGCAGGACATCGTTCAGTTCGCCCGCAGCCAGGGCATTCTCTGCCAGGGACGGGGCTCGGCGGCCAACTCCGCCGTCTGCTACTGCCTGCACATCACCGAGGTGGATCCCTCCCGCATGAACCTGCTCTTCGAGCGATTCGTTTCCAAGGAGCGGGACGAGCCGCCGGACATCGACGTGGACTTCGAGCACGAACGGCGTGAGGAAGTGATCCAGTACCTCTACAAGCGCTACGGCCGGGACCGGGCGGCACTCGCCGCCACCCTCATCACCTACCGTCCGAAGAGCGCGGTCCGGGATGTGGGCAAGGCGCTCGGTATGGATCTGGATCTGGTTGACCTGCTCGCCAAGTCACTCTCCTGGTGGGACAAGCCCGCGGAGCTGG
>QJYB01000096.1 GCA_003247835.1 Gammaproteobacteria bacterium
GGCAGCCGGCCGGTGGCGTCCAGTGTTTCAAGACGGTCGGCCAGCACATCGAGCTGCATCCCCTCCTCGGAGAGCGGCACGCCCACCATGTCGAGCTTGAGGCTGCGATAGGCGGCGAGGGTGCCCGGGTAGCTGAACTCCTCGATGATGCAGGTATCTCCAGGCGCGTCCTGCAGTGCCTCGGCGGTCAGGGTGACCGCCTGCATGGACCCGTTGGTCAGCATCAGGTGGTCGGGACTCACCGCCACCTCTTCGCGCTCGGACTCCCTGCGTGCCATGGCCTCCCTCAAGGGAAGAAAACCGAGCTTTCCGGGGTAATCGTTCAGTGCCGCGGCTTCGCGTTCGATGACGCGCACGGCCGCTTCCTGCAATGCCCGCACCGGAAAGGTTTCGGGATTGGAGCGGCCGCTGCCGAAGTCGTAACGGATCTGACTCATGTGGTCGACCTCCCCTCGGCGAGTCCGTGGCCGACCAGGTAGTCGTAGCTCTCCCGAACGGCCGTCATCATATCCGTGGCGCAGGCGTCGAGCTCCACCACCAGCCACTCGAGCACCGCGTCGTCTGCAGCGGCGATGATGCCGGGCACATCCATGCGTCCCGAGCCGACAGCAACGTGGGGTTGTTTTGCTTCCAGTGGCCCGTCCTTGATGTGCAGGAGCGGCGCGCGATGTCGGATGCGGGCGAGCTCAACGGCCGGATCGCAGGCGCCGAAATTGGCAGCCCAGTAGGTATCCAGCTCGAACCTGAGGTCCGGCACCCACTCGGCGAGGTAGTGGAAGGCGGGACGGCCATCGAAAAGCTGGAACTCCCACCAGTGGTTGTGGATCGCGAGCTCGAAACCCTGGGGGCGGAGCACGTCGATGAGCTGCTGGCACGTGTCGGCCGTGCGCCTTACTGCGTCCAGGTCCACGAAATCGTCGGGCATGAAGCCGCCGATGGCACGGGTGAGGCCGAGCTCGGACAGCATTTCCACCACCTCGCCGATCGGCGATCGGTTGGCCCACGGCGTGTGGCTGGAAGAAATCTGCATGCCGAGCGCTTCCACCTGTGACCGGAATTCCCGGGGCGTCTTGCCGAACAGGTTGAAAGGCTCGACACCTCTGTAGCCGATGTCGGCGAGTCCGGTGAGCACAGCGTCGAAGTCCGCGGCGGACGCTTCGCGCAGCGAGTAGAGCTGAACGGAGATGGGTTTCACAGCAGCACCTCCCGGTTGCCGGCAGCTGAGGTATAGATCGCATCGAGGAGACGCTGCACGGTGAGTGCCTGATCGAGATCAATGATGGGTGCTTCCCGTTCGAGCAGCACATTGACGAAATGTTCGGCGCGGGAGCCGTGCGGATAGGCGGGCGGTGGCGCTTCGGGATTCTGGATGACACGATACGCACCACCCTCTCCGGGCTCGAACAGCTCGCCCGCGTAGACGGCCATGCCTGCGTCCTCGCCGTAGAGCAGTACGTCGTGATCGTTGCCGCGGCTCTGATGCAGAGCCCAGGCAGCTTCCAGTGAGACGACCACGCCACCCTCCAGGCGGATCAGCGCCGTGGCGAAGTCGTCCACGTCGAAGGTGTCGAAGGTCCGCTCGGAGCGACCCCAGCCGCCCTCGCCGAGACCCCGGTTGCCGAACCTGGTGAACGTTGCGCCGCTCACCGACACCGGTCTGAAGTTGTCCAGCAGGTGCAGGGCCACGTCCAGCACGTGGACGCCGATATCGAGCAGCGCGCCCCCGCCCGAGGTGGCGCGGTTCGTGAACCAGCTGCCGAGCCGCGGGATGCCGGCGCGGCGCCGCCAGTAAGCCTTGACGTGATAGATTCCGCCGAACCGACCGGCCTGACAGAGCTGCCGCGCGCGCTGAACGCCGGCCTCGAAGCGTTGATTCATGCCGATCATCAGAATCCGCTCGTTCCGACGTGCGGCTGCGATGACGTTCTCGGCGCCGTCGGCGTTTACTGCGAACGGCTTGTCGAGTAGCACGTGCTTGCCGGCATTCAGTGCCGCCGTGGCGACGGGCTCGTGCAGCATATTGGGTACCGCGATGTATACGGCGTCGATATCGTCCCGGTCGAGGAGTGTGTCCGCGTCGTTGTGAACGTTTTCCGCCCCCGTGCTGCGGGCCAGAGCAGAAGCCCGCTCGGTGCTGGGATCGGCGACAGCGACGATCCGGCAGTCAGGATGCCGCGCGAACTCCCTGGCGGTGAACGCAGCTATCTGACCGGCACCGATCATGCCGAGCCGAATGGTCGTCATGGAACCTCCCCCTGGCCGCCCGGCGACGGACCTTGAGGCCCTTTGTCGAGGCGAATGCGGTATCGTAGCACGGCGATTCCAGAGCGAGTTCAGGGGGAGGTGTGGCGGACCGAAAGCTCAGGATGGGTCTGATCGGCGGCGGCGAGGGCGCATTCATCGGCGCCGTGCACCGCATGGCTGCGGAGCTCGATGGTGAGATCGAGCTGGTCTGCGGTGCCTTTTCGTCGGACCCCGAGCGGTCACGCCGTTCCGGCGAGCACCTCTACCGCCTGCCGGCCGCGCGCTGCTATCCGGACTACCGGACGATGTTCGACAGCGAAGCGACACTCGATCCTTCGCGACGCATGGACTTCGTCACCGTTGCCACACCCAACCACGTGCACTTCGACGCGGTCGTGCTCGCCATCGAGGCAGGCTTCGACGTGGTCTGCGACAAGCCGCTCACACACCGGCTGGAAGATGCGCTCACTCTGGCGGACCGGGTCGAGCAGAGCGACCGACTGTTCTGCCTGACCCACAACTACACGGGCTATCCCATGGTCCGTGAGGCAAGGTCGCTGGTGGCGTCCGGTCGGCTCGGGCGTATCCGCCGGGTGAGCTGCGAATATCTGCAGGGCTGGCTCGCGTCATCTGAGGAAGCTTCCGGCAACAAGCAGGCAGAGTGGCGCACGGACCCCGGCCGTGCGGGAGCAGCCGGGTGCTTCGGCGACATCGGTACTCATGCTCAGAATCTGCTGGAGTTCGTGACAGGGGAGCGGATCGAGGCTATTGCCGCTGATCTCTCCACATGGGTTGACGGCCGGGCGCTCGACGACGACGGCAACGTTCTGCTGCGGCTGTCGGGCGGTGGACGCGGCGTTCTTTCGGCGTCACAGATCGCGGTCGGGGAGGAGAACGCTCTGACACTGCGGATCTACGGAGAGCAGGGCGGTCTGGAATGGCACCAGATGTCGCCGAACACGCTGCGGGTGAAGTGGCCGGATCGGTCGGTGACGCTCCGGCGTACGGGTGGTCCGGAGACATCCACAGAAGCGGTGTCCGCGACGCGCCTGCCCGCCGGTCATCCGGAAGGCTATCTCGAGGCGTTCGCGCTGCTGTACCGGAATTTCGCTCGGGCGCTGCGTGCCCGCAACGACGGCCGTACGCCGGATCTCGATTTTCCCGGCATCGCGGAGGGTGTTCGCGGCATGCACTTCATAGACGCTGTAGTGAAAAGCGCCAACGATGGGGGGCGGTGGCTCGACCTGCCCGGCAAGCGTAAGACCAGAACCGAGGAGCGGTAGATGAGAACCCTGCAAGGTCCGGCCATCTTCCTGGCGCAGTTCATGGCGGAGGAGGCGCCATTCAACGACATCGAAGCCATGGCCCGCTGGGCCGCCGATCTGGGTTTCCTGGGCGTACAGGTGCCGATCGGCAATCCGGCGTTCATCGACGTCGCGCTTGCCGCCGAGAGCCGTGACTATTGCGACGACCTGAAAGGCAGGGTGGCTGACTGTGGCGTGGAAATCACCGAGCTTTCGACTCATCTCGAAGGTCAGCTCGTCGCCGTGCATCCTGCGTACGACAAACTGTTCGATGCGTTTGCGCCGAAGGCCGTGCATGGCGATCCGGCCGCGCGAATGGAGTGGGCAGCGACACAGCTGAAGCTGGCTGCGCGCGCCAGCGCGAACCTCGGTCTCGCGGCCCAGGCCGCATTTTCCGGTGCGCTGCTCTGGCCCATGCTCTACCCCTGGCCGCAGCGCCCGCCGGGTCTTGTCGAGCTCGGCTTCGAGGAGCTCGGGCGGCGCTGGCGCCCGATTCTCGATGTTTTTGAGGAAGCAGGCGTGGACTGCTGCTACGAGCTGCACCCTGGTGAGGATCTGCACGACGGCGTGACCTTCGAACGCTTCCTGGATTCAGTCGGTGGCCATGCGCGTGCCAACATCCTCTACGATCCCAGCCACTTCGTGCTGCAGCAGCTCGACTATCTCGAGTTCATCGACATCTATCACGAGCGGATCCGTATGTTCCACGTCAAGGATGCGGAGTTCCGTCCTACGGGGCGGTCGGGCGTGTATGGAGGCTATCAGGACTGGATCGATCGCCCGGGACGCTTCCGCTCGCTGGGCGATGGCCAGATCGACTTCCACGCGATCTTCTCCAAGCTCGCTCAGTACGATTACGCCGGCTGGGCCGTGCTGGAGTGGGAGTGTGCGCTGAAGCATCCGGAGGACGGCGCCCGTGAAGGGGCTGCCTTCATAGAGTCGCACATCATCCGCGTGACGGACCGGGCCTTCGACGACTTCGCCGCTGCCGGCCTGGACGAGGCGGCCAACCGCGAGATTCTGGGGCTCAATCGGACATGATGAATCCACGGGTGTGCGTAAAAGCACACAATTCATGGATTCGTCATTGACTTGAACTGGCACGAGGCGCAACATGCGCGTCCTTCGAAATCCGTCGAAAAAACCAGAACGAGCAGAGCGAGCGCAAAGAGCAGGACGATGAACCACATGCGGAACAACGAAAACGTAGCGGCGCAGGGCGCCGGACGTACGCGCATGCGTTCGGATACGTGCGTGTATGCCTGCCCGTGGCCGCACGGCGTGACGGTCGATGGTGCGGATTCCATGACCGGCGCCTGTACGTCCATTGCGTTCGACGTGCTGCGTACCGTGAAAGGAGACTACGGCTCAAGCGGATAGACGATCGATTTCTACGAGAAACGAATCAGAAAACCCCGAAGAGCCAGAAGCCTTCGGGGTTTTTCGTTTCAGGCATCCCGATTCTGAGTGTCACGGATCGGGACGAGGAGAGGAAACATGGCACTCATGACAAGCGCACCGTCTCACGGGAGGTTGCAGAACAACCTGCTGAGAACACTCTGGCTCGGGTTTTTCCAGGTTTTCCTGGTATTCATGCCCATTGCCGTACCGTTCTTCCAGTCCAAGGGACTGTCCATGCAGGACGTCTTCGTTCTGCAGGCCTGGTTCGGATTCGTTGTGCTCATCACCGAGGTGCCGTCCGGGTACATCGCGGACCTGTTCGGCCGCAAGATCACGCTTGTGATCGGCGCGGTCGCCGTAGGGGTCGGTAACAGCGTGCTGCTCGTTGCCGACGGGTTCTGGGGGCTCGCGCTCTTCGAGCTCAGTCTCGGTATCGGCCACAGCCTGATCTCGGGGGCCGACATCGCGCTCCTCTACGACACGGAGCTCGCACTCGGTCGTGGTGAGCAGGCGCAGCGGCAAATCGTCGGGCGGCTATACGGCTTCCGTACGGTGTCCGAATCCATCGCCGCGCTGCTGTGCAGCCTGCTGCTGCTGCACTCCATGCAGGCGGTAGTGGTCGTTCAGGCCGTGGCCGGATGGATTCCACTGGTGCTGGCGGTGCTCCTCGTGGAGCCGCCGGGAACGAGACTCGCTTCGGACGATCATCTGGGCAACATGGCGGAGATCTGCCGCGTGCTGCTCACCCGATCGCGCCTGCTGCGACTGATCGTGCTCGCGTTGTGCATCTGGAGCCTGACCACGTTCTTCGCGGTGTGGCTGCTGCAGAAGATCTGGGAAGACCAGGGCATCGACCTGGTGCACTTCGGCTGGCTGTGGGCGGGACTCACCGTGGTCTCGGCGCTGGCCGGACGCTGGGCGCACCGGGCGGAGGACCTGCTCGGCACCACAGGCCTGCTGTTGTTCATTGGCCTGTCACCGGTGGTGGGCTATCTGGGGCTCGAGCACTTCGGTGTGATCGGCGGCTATCTGGCCAGTGCGACGTTCTTCGTCAGCCGCGGCTTCGGTCTGGTGGTGCTGCGCGACGCGCTCAACCGGCGTGTACCCAGTGAGTACCGGGCAACCGCGAACTCGCTGACGAGCTTCGGCTTCCGGGGTGCCTTCATGGTCACCGGTCCGGTGGTGGGCTACTACCTGGATCTCTGGGGCATGCAGGTGATGCTGTACCTGCTCGCGCTGGCCACCCTGGTGATCTTTCTGGTGCTGGTGCTGCCGCTGCTGCTTGCGGTACGGGGTCTACCCACCAACCGCGAGCTGGAGCGGCAGGAGCTCGAGCTGCTCCAGTCTGCCCTGGAAAGGGAAAAGGTGCCCGGCGGCTGATGAAGCCGTCACTGCACGCAGGCAGAGCACATCAGGTGTTCGCGGGATCCCCTCCCGCGGATGGCGGAATGCCGGTCCCCCGCACCGGCAACCGCTTTGCACCCGGAGCCTTCGGGCTCCGGGGCTTTTTTACAGGGTCAGGTGTCAGTCGGCGGAGACGGCGATCAGACCCGGGCGCAGCAGCTCCCGTTTGCCCGTACGCTCGTACTTCTGCGCAGGGGTGTTGATGATCTCGGTGAGCTCACCAGCGGCGAGTCCGGCCGCGATCCGCTCGGCGGGCGCGTTCTCATAAAGTGTGGTGCGCTGGCGCGGTTTACGCCCGGCGTGCTCGATCATCCGGATCATCTGCTGGGGCGAGGTCTCCTGACCGTGCAGGGTGCCGGCGGCGCGACTGATGCTCTCGTTCATGAGCGTGCCGCCGAGGTCATTGCAGCCCGCGTTCAGCGACGCCACAACACCGGCATGCCCCATCTTCACCCAGCTAGACTGGATGTTCGGGATCCAGGGGTGCAGTACCAGGCGCGCCACGGAGTGCATGAGAATCGCTTCCCGGAACGTGGGACCTTTGCGGGCCTTGCCTTTCAGGTACATGGGCGCTTCCATGTGCACGAAGGGCAGCGGCACGAACTCGGTGAAGCCGCCGGTCTCCCGTTGCAGGTCACGAACCCGGATCAGATGCCGGGCCCAGTGCACGGGACGCTCGACGTGACCATACATGATGGTCGCCGTCGTGCGGAATCCGGCCCGATGGGCCGCGCGCATGACGGTGAGCCACTGATCCGTGTTGATCTTGTCCGGGCAGATGATCTGTCGAACCTCGTCGTCGAGGATCTCTGCCGCGGTGCCGGGCAGAGTCGAGAGGCCCGCTGCCTTCAGCTCCTCGAGATATCCGTCGAGGTCTTTGTTCGAGCTCGCCGCGCCCTGCCAGACTTCCAGCGGCGAAAAGGCGTGTACGTGCATGTCCGGCACTGCTTCTTTCACCGCCTTGACGATGTCGGTGTAGGTCTGGCCCGTGTACTCCGGATGGATGCCACCCTGCATGCAGACCTCGGTGGCGCCCCGATCCCAGGCCTCCTTGGTGCGGCGCTGAATCTCTTCATGAGACAGGTCGTAGGGTCGACCGCGCAGGTTCTCTGAGAGCTTGCCCTTGGAGAACGCGCAGAACTGGCACTTGAAGTAGCAGATGTTGGTGTAGTTGATGTTGCGGTTGACGACGAAACTCACCGTGTCGCCGTTGACCTCGCGCCGCAGCCGGTCTGCCGCCTGCGCAACGGCACTGAAATCGTCACCGCGGGCTTCGAACAGCCGTACGACTTCTGCTTCCGAGAGCGGCTCACCCGTCTCGACGCGGGTGAGGATCTGCTCCACGTCGGCAGAGACGCACTTCGGTTTGGCCGAGATCGCTGCGAGCACGTCCTCGGGTGGCTCCACGGGTTCCCCCGGGCTCCAGCGATCCGTGCGGGGAAAACCATCCGCGTCCGTAGCGTTCAGCAGTGGCTCGTGCAGCTCCGAATCCACCCACGTGTCGAGGTCCTGCGCGTAACGCGGATAGATGGTCAGCCGTTCGTGGAGGGATTTGCCTGCAGCGCGGGTCTGAGCGGCAAGATCGTCCAGGTGCGGCCAGGGCGCTTCCGGATTGACGAAGTCCGGCGTGAGCGGTGACACGCCACCCCAGTCGTTGATGCCGGCGGCGACAATTTTCTCCAGCACACCCGGGCTCAGGTTGGGCGGCGCCTGCACGCTCATGGATGGGCCGAAAAGGATGCGGGCCACGGCGATGGTCCAGAGCAGCTCGTTGAGATCGGGCTCCGGTGCGTGGGCCATCTTGGTATCCGGTTTGGCGCGGAAGTTCTGGACGATGATCTCCTGCACGTGACCGTAGCGCTGGTGGAGCTCGCGGATGGCGAGCAGCGATTCGATACGCTCGGTGCGGTTCTCGCCGATGCCGATGAGGATGCCGGTGGTGAAGGGCACCCGTGCCTCGCCCGCGTCGGCCAGGGTCTTCAGGCGCACGGCGGGCACCTTGTCGGGCGAGCCGTAGTGAGGCATGCCTTTTTCCGTGAGCCGTTCCGATGTGGACTCGATCATGATGCCCATGGACGGGGAGATATGCCGCAGGCGACGCAGTTCCTCCGGCGTCATCGTTCCCGGATTGAGGTGCGGCATGAGGCCGGTCTCCTCATGGACACGCTTTGCAGCGTGATAGAGATAGTCGAGCGTGGAGTCGAAGCCCATTTCGGCGAGCGCTTCCCGGGCGGCGCGGTAACGGAGCTCGGGCTTTTCGCCCAGGGTGAAAAGCGCTTCCTTGCAGCCCATTTCGGCACCGTGGCGGGCAGTCTCCAGCACCTCGTCGATGCTCAGGTAGGGGGCCTGCACCTTGCGCGGCACCTGGGCGAACGTGCAGTAGTGGCAGACGTCGCGGCAGAGGTGGGTGAGCGGGATGAAAACCTTGCGCGAGTAGGTGACCACGCTGCCGAAACCCTGATCCCGGAGCTCGGCAGCAAGCGCCGCCAGCGCGCGGGTGTCTTCGACAGCCGCCAGCGCCAGCGCCTCGGCCGTGGACGGCAGCTCACCCCGGGCGTGGGCTGCACGCAGTGTGTCGATGGGTGTCATCAGGTCATCCTCTGCACTTTGTCCATGTGTCCGTAAATCAGGGTGTGGCTTCGGGGTTGTCTTTGTCAATCGTGCTGCCCGACAGGCGGGCCGCAATACCGGACTTCTCCAGGAAGGTGCCGGTCTGACTCGATCCGCCGGCTTCGAGCAGGTCTTTGAGGTCGTCCACGGTATCGATGTCGAGCCCGAAGCCGCGGCTGTGAACGATCCGCGGCGTCAGACCGCGGGCAAACGCGGCGTCCACGTGCGGCCGGAAGCTCTTGCCGTCGAATACGAAGCCGATCACATCGGGCGGCGACAGCACCAGGCAGTTGGTACCCAGGTTTTCAGAATCGGGCACCACGGTGACGGCGCCCGCCGGGCCGTCCATGGCGGCGTGCCCTGCGAGCAGGTCGTCGATCTCCCGGGCGCGGATCAGAGGCACGTCGGCCGGTATCACCATCACACCGCGGGCACCGAAGTGGTGGGTGAGATAGTCGCTCGCCTGGGTCAGCGCTTCGGGCAGGTCCGCGTCCGGACTCTCCGCGAAGCGTTCGGTGGAAAAGGACTGTGCCAGCGCGTCGGCCTCAGGTGTGCGGGAGACGATGAGGATGCCGGCGAGCCGTCTTGCCTGGCACAGCGCCGCGAGCACGTCCCGGGCCATGGCCAGCATCAGGTCCCGGCGCTCGGCAGCAGAGAGCATGCCGGCCAGTCGCCGTTTGGCGGATTCGAGCGTTTTCAGCGGTACGATGGCCCACATGACGGGTCCGTGAGATCGAGTGTTCCTGATGGTTCTGGTGAGTGGCCCGGTCCCGGCTTGCGCCGCGTTCACCTGAGCGAGTCGAGAAAATCCAGTGTGACCCGGGCCAGCGCGATACGGTCGGCCAAACTTACCATGACGGTCCGGGTCACGACAGTCGGCACGTCCAGAGTCCCGTGGAGGTCGCCGTCCTGCTCGTCGAGCACGAAGCCATCCAGGAGATCCCCGTAATGGGCAGCCACGGCGGCTGCCGTGGAGGGGATGGCGAGCTCGGCCATCATCTTCGCCGTCGGTCCTTTGATGGCTGCGCCGCCGACGATGGGAGATATGGCCACCACGGGTACGTCGAGGGCCGAGAGCCGCCGGCGCGCGTCACCGATGGCGAGCAGCGGGTCCACGGACACGAAGGGATTGGACGGGCAGATGATGATGCCGTTGAGTGAGGGCAGCAGCTCGGTGATGGCAGGATTCAGCCGCGCTGTCGCCGCACCTGAAAACTCGAAGCCGGTCACCTCCGGCGCACAGCGGTCGCGGACGAAGTAATGCTGGAAGGCGAGGGGACCGCTCGCCGTCTGGATGGTGGTACGCACCGGTTCGTCGGACATGGGCAGGATGCGATGCGCAACGCCCAGGCGGGCTGCGATATCGGCGGTCACCTCCGTCAGAGAGCGACCGGAACCGAGCGCGTCGGTCCGGTAGGCGTGCAGCGCCAGGTCCCTGTCGCCGAGACGGAACCAGGTTTCGCCGCCGAGGCTTGTCAGAGTCTCCATGAACGACCAGGTCTCGTCCTGGCGTCCCCAGCCTTCTTTCGGGTTTGCGAGCCCCGCCAGGGTGTAGGTCAGCGTGTCGATGTCCGGGCTGATACTGAGCCCGAGATGCTCGAAATCGTCGCCGGTGTTGACGGCAAATACCACCTCGTCCGGTCCGAGCACGTGCGCGAGACCGAGAGAAAGCTTGGCCCCGCCGACCCCGCCGGTGATGGCCAGGTAGCCGGCCATCAGCGGAACAGATCTTCTTCCAGCGGACGGATGATGAGAGCCGCGGTCTGATCGCCGGCCTCACCCACCGTCAGCGGCAGGCCGCGGACCACGGCCACGGGCAGTCGTTCCGTGGTCTCGCCCATGACCAGGATGGCAGCGCTGGCGATGGCGTCGGCCCGATTGATCAGCGTCACCTTGAGCTCACGTCCGAACATGTCCACGCCACCACGGTGGTCGTCCAGCACCGTGAGACCGGCGGCGCCGATGGCGATGCCGATGGTGCCGAGCCGCCAGGGACGGTTGGCACTGTCGGTGATGATCACCCCGACGTCGATGCCGAGCCGGTCCCGGAGGGTGTTCCTGATCGTCGCTGCAGAGGCGTCGGGATCCTTCGGCAGCAGCAGGGCTTCCTCGCCTTCACCGTGGACGATGTTGGACTGGTCGATGCCGGCGTGGGCACCCACCAGACCGAGCCTGTGCCGCATGATGAGCACGCCCGGTTTCTTGCGCAGCATCTCGGTGGATTCGGACAGTATCAGCTCCACGAGCCTCGGATCCTTGTCCGTTTCGTTGGCGAGCGCGATGGCCTCGGGCGAGGGAGTCACAGCGGCGAGAGGCACCTGGCGGCCTTCCGCCTTGGAGACGATCTTCTGGGCGAGGCACAGGCAGTCGCCGTTCTCGAGCGTCTGCCCGTTGCGGCTCATCGCCTCCGTGATCAGCGCAGCCAGGTCGTCCCCGGGCTGAACCAGGGGAACCCCCTGTACGCCGAATACGTGGTAGCCCGTACTCACCGTCTGCCCCGGATGTCAGTGATCGCCCTGGCCGACGATCTTGATGCCGGAGTGAGAGAACTTACCCTGGCGATTAATCTGGATCAGGATCGACGTCAGCGCTTCGGCCGCCGCGGAGTTCTCGATGGGCCCGGCGTGATAACCCGTCATGCCGGCCTCCGCTGCGAGCTCGATCACCTTCTCCCGGGCTGCCTTCTTGTTGCCGGCCACCAGCACGTCGCACTCGATGACCACGTCCTGCTGCAGCAGGTGGGCGGCGATGTTCTGAAAGGCGGTGACCACCATCACGTCGTCGCCGAGAAAGTCCTGGGCGCGCTTGCCGGCGCTGCCTTCAGCCGGCAGCTGCACCGTGCCGACCTTCGGCGGCACCAGCGGCACCGTCACGTCGATGAGGATCTTGCCTTTGAGCCCGTCGCGGACGGTATCCAGGGTGGAGAGCTGGTGCTCGGCGGGCACGGTGAGCACGACGATGTTGCCGGCTTTCGCCGCGTCCCGGTTCTCCATGGCCTCGGCGGGCGTGTCGGGGCTGATCTTGGCGAGCTCCGCCACCGCGTTCTGTGCTTTCTCCAGCGTCCGTGAGCCGATGATGATCCGGTGCCCGGCCTTGGACCAGCGGATCGCGAGCCCGGTGCCCAGATCGCCGGTACCGCCCAGAATGGCGATGGTTTCCCTGCTGCCGGTCGCGGCTTCTGACATCTGCTTGCCTCTCTTTGCCCTTAAAAAGCGGGCGATTATGCCGCCAACCGACTTCCGTGTGCCAGACCCGTGGCTGAACCCGTATCATGTCGGACCCGGCTCGGGGTCATTATCAGGAAGAGGGAGAGACAAAATGAGCGAATCGATGCGGATCGGTGTGATGATCGGCGCGGACGGCCCCGGCGCGTCCCTGGAAGACGTGATCGGCATAGCCAGAGATGCGGAGGCCCGTGGCCTCGACAACGTCTGGATGGCCAACATCTTCAGCTTCGATGCGATCTCGACGCTGGCTCTCATCGGCCGGGAGACGAGCCGGATCCGCCTCGGCACGGCAGTCACCCCCACCTATCCCCGTCACCCCACGGCCATCGCCCAGCAGGCACTCACCACCAACGCCGCGAGCGGCGGACGGTTCACGCTGGGTATCGGCCTTTCCCACAAGATCGTCATCGAGGACATGCTCGGCATGTCCTACGACAAGCCGGCGAAGCACATGCGGGAATATCTGTCCGTGCTCATGCCGCTGGCACGCGGCAAGCCGGCAGCTTTCCAGGGCGAGCAGTACCGGGTCAACGCGGCGCTGGACATTCCTGGCGGTGCGCCGCTACCCGTGGTGGTGGCGGCACTGGGACCGGTGATGCTGAAGCTGGCCGGCGAGCTGGCCGACGGCACCAATACCTGGATGGTGGGGCCGAAGACCATGGAGAAGCACATCGTCGCCAATCTGACCCAGGCGGCGGACGGGGCAGGACGCCCGGCGCCGCGGGTAGTGGGTGGCTATCCCATCGCGCTCACCACCAATATCGAGGCGGCGAAGCAGAAGATCAACGAGCAGCTGGTGATCTACGGCCAGCTGCCGAGCTACCGCGCGATGCTCGACAGGGAAGGGGCCAAAGGCCCGGCGGACATTGCGCTGGTCGGCGACGAGAACGCCCTGCGTGGGGAGCTCCGCAGGCTGGAGAGCATTGGAGTGACGGATTTCAATGCCGCCATTTCGGACGTGGAGGACGGTGTCCGCGACAGGACGCTCGAGTTCCTCGCCAGTCTCAAGTGAGACTCAGGACGGCGGCAGGTCGTCGCGGTATTTACGGCCGCGATAGCCGGGATCGATGAGACGTTTCGGGTGCAGGCCATCCACGTGGCCCATGAAGCCGGGGTCCACCACGCTGTAGCCGAGCAGGGCCTGGACGCGGGGGCTGTAGCGGCCGGCGAGGGTCGGCGATACCGCCAGGGTCATGTTCTCGAGCTGGCGCATCCATGGCACGCAGTACTGGGGCGTGATGGCGAGCCGGCTGGTGGTCGAGGTGTTAGCCCCACCCCGGTGGCGCAGATTGCCCGCGAAGATCACAACGGATCCCGCCGGCATCAGCACCTGGACCACCTCGTCCGCTGACGGCTCGCGAGGCGCCGCCCAGCGGTGACTGCCGGGAACTACCTCCGTGGCGCCGTTCGTCGCGGTGAAGTCGTCCAACGCCCAGATGGTGCTGATCCCGTAGGGCGATCGGGGTCCGACGGTGTTCGGCGCCCCTCCGGCGGCATCGTCGGTGTGCCATGCCTGGGGTGTTTCGCCGGGGTGAACATTGATGGCCAGCGCCGAGGAGAGCAGGTAGTTCCTGGGCAGCAGCCGGTCGAGCAGCTCGAGAATCGTGGGATGCTCGATGAGCAGCGCCACGGAAGGCGCCTTGGCGAGCAGCGCGTAGACCCGCTCGGTCGAAAACCCCTCGAAGTCGTTGCGGCCCATCTTCTGTTTTTTCAGATAGGGCGCGAGCTCGGCCCGGATGCGGGCAATGTCTTCAGTCGTGATCTGATCGGTGAGGATGGCGTAGCCGTCCCGGTTCAAGGCAGAAAGGATCGCCTCGATACCGCCTGTTTCAGATGATGATGCGTTGTGCGTCGACATGTCAGCTCCCGTTCAGTGGGTCTGGTTCAACCGTTCGATCTCGGGCTGCACGTGCTCGATGAACCGCTCCGTCTGCAGCATCACGTCCCCGCCGTCGGTGGTAATGGGTCGCAGGACGAACTTGTGTACCCCGGCACGCCGGAAGCGGTCGACCAGCGCCATGATCTCCTCCGTGCCGCCGACGGCTGAGAGTCCCCTGGGATCCTTGCCGAGCCGTTTGCTGAGCACCTCATCATAGCGCCGGCAGACGGGCTCGTCCGGGCTGCCGAAACGGAAGGCGAAACCGGCGCCGTAGTGATCCTCGTCGATGTCGCGGCCGTAACGGGTCAGCGCGGTCTTGATGGCGTCGATGACGGGTGCCACGTCCTCCGGGGTTTCGATCCCGGCCTGCCAGCCGGTACCCCAGCGCGCCGTGCGCTCCACCGCCTGGGCCGCGGAGCCGCCGATCCAGAGCGGCATCGGTTTCTGTATCGGACGCGGTGCGATGCTGGCATCGTCCAACCGGTAAAACTCTCCCTCGAAGGACACGCCCGTCCCGGTCCAGAGCCGCGTGACGATTTCCAGTGCTTCGTTCATCTTCCGACCCCGACCGCGGGTATCGGTGCCCGTGGCGGCATAGTCGCGCGAGCGCGCACTGCCGAGACCGAACGCGGGCAGCAGCCGGCCGTCCGACAGCACGTCGATGGTGGCGCAGGCCTTGGCGGTGAGCACGGGATCGCGGAGTCCCAGGCTCGCGACGTTCATGCCGAACTTGACGTGCTTCGTCCTGCCCGCCAGGGCGGCCATCACCGACATGCACTCGAGAAAGGGATCGGTGCCGATGATCCGGTCGGACTGCCACAGGGAGTTCACCCGAGCCGCGTCGCAGAGATCCACCCACTCCCAGAAGTCTTTCGCGTTCTCGAAGGGGAAGTTGGCCATGCCGAGGCCCGCACCGATGGTCATGCCCGTCTCTCCGTCTGTGGTTCCGGGGTATCCCCATCGAGTATGGCAGCGTAGCCGCGGGTTTCCAGATCGTACTGATCGCGCAGCCGGTCACCGAGCATGTTGAAACACCAGACGGTCAGGCCGAGAAACAGGGCGGGAAAGAACAGGGTCCACGGTGCAGACTCCATGGTCCGCGTGCCGTCGGCAATGAGCACGCCCCAGCTCGTCTCCGGCTCCTGGATACCGAGGCCCAGGAAGCTGACGAAGCTCTCTGCGAGGATCACGGCGGGGATGGTCAGGGTCGTGTAGACGAGCGCCGGTCCGGCCACGTTCGGCACCACGTGCCGGAACAGAATGCCGAGCCGTCCGGCACCAAGGGTGCGCGCCGCCTGTATGTAGCCCCGCTCCCGGATGGAAAGGGTCTGGCCGCGCACGATGCGGGCGATGTCGAGCCAGTAGACGGCACCCAGTGCCAGATAGAAAAGCCGCGGTTGCCTGCCGAATACCACCATGAGCAGGATCACGATGAGGATGAACGGCACCGCGTAGAGCGCGTCAACGAGCCGCATCATGAGCTGGTCCGTGCGGCCGCCGCGCAGGCCCGAAAAGGCACCGAACGGCACGCCGATCAGCACGCTGACACAGGTCGCCACCGCTGCGACGGACAGGCTCACCTGAGCACCCAGCATGGTCCGGGAGAACAGGTCCCGCCCCACCAGGTCCGTCCCGAACCAGTGAGAGGCACTCGGCGGAGACTCCAGCGCATCCCAATCGATGAGCTCGGGATCCCAGCCCGACAGCACCACACCGGTGAGCGCGCCGGCCAGGACCAGGCATATCCAGGCGCTGGCGAGGCGGGCCGTCAGGCTGCCCATGAAGGCGGTCGTGAGGATACGACCCATCAGCCGGTCAGACGGATGCGCGGGTCGAGCCTTGCGTAGCAGAGGTCGACCAGCAGGTTGAACGTGAGAATGAAACCGGCGTAGACCACAACCACCCCCATCACCAGCGTGTAATCGCGGTTCAACGCCGCCTGGACGAAGTAGCGGCCGATGCCGGGCAGCTCGAAAACCTGTTCGATCACCACCGAACCAGTCAGCAACGCCGCCGCTGCCGGACCCAGGAACGAGATCACGGGCAGCAGCGCATTCGGCAGCACGTGACGGAACACGATCCGGGAGCGGGACAGCCCCTTGGCCCTGGCGGTCACGATGTGGGGTTCGAGCAGCACCTCGGCAACGCTGCCGCGGGTCAGACGCGCGATCGCGGCAACGAACGGCAGGGCGAGTGTCAGCGGCGGCAGCACGAAGTGCGCGAGGCTGCCCGTACCACCCGCGGGCAGCCAGTCGAGCCAGACGGCGAAGCACAGCACGGCCAGCGGTGCCAGCACGATGGACGGCAGGGCGAGTCCCAGGTTAGCGATGCCCATGACAAGCACATCCACGGAAGACCCCGGATTCAGTCCTGCGCGGGTCCCGAGCCCCACGCCCAGTGCGAGGCTGATCAGCAGCGCTGTGATGCCGACACCCAGACTCACCGGCAGTCCGGCCCGGATCAGCTCCCCGACCGAGAAATCCTTCTGTTTGAAGGAGGGGCCCAGGTCACCGCGGGCCAGCATGCCCAGGTAGTCCACATACTGCCGGGACAGTGGCCGGTCCAGGTGGTAGGCGGCGAGCAGGTTTGCCTCCACTTCAGGCGGCAGCCGCCTGTCCCCGTCGAAGGGACCACCGGGTGCTGCCCGTACCATGAAGAACACCAGAGTGACGATGACCCAGAAAGTGACCAGGCTGAGCAGGAGCCTGGTGAGCAGATACCGGGTCATGGCGCCTGGCTACCAGGACAGAAAGCGGACCGGATGCACGTCCCGATTGTTTTCGTGCCAGCCAAGCAGCTTCGGATCCACCAGCCGCTTCACGGCCACGGACCAGAGTGGCACCACAGGGAAGTCCTGCATGGCCATCGCTTCTCCCCGGGCCATGAGCGCGTAACGCTCCGGGATGTCGGCTCTGCTGCCGGCATCTTTCATCAGGGCGTCATAGCCCGGGTTGCTGTAGCCGCCGTAGTTGACGTTACCGGCATCGGAGATGAGCAGGTCCAGATAGTGGCCGGGATTGTTCTCACCGATCCAGCCGGCCTGGGCGACCTCGAAATCACCCTGGCGCAGATCCGAGAAATGCACCTTGAGCTCACTGTGATGCAGCGAGGTGGTGACGCCGATCTGCTTCCAGAAGCTGGCGATGGCGAGGTTCGTGCGTTTACCGTCGCCTTCGTCGAAATAGCGCAGGGTGACGTGCAGTGGGTTGTCCGGGCCGTAGCCGGCGGCGGTGAGCAGCTGGCGGGCGCGATCCACCCGTTCGGGTAACGGCTCTGACTGCCAGGTCACCGGCGGAGGTTGGTAGAAGTCCACCATGAACGGGACGAAGCCGGTTGCCGGATAGTTGCCGGTCCGCTGCACCTTGTCCGTGAGCACCTTCGGCTCGATGACGATGGTCAGCGCTTCCCGTACGCGCACGTCGTCGAACGGCGTTTTCCGCGTGTTGAAAACCAGGTAGATCATGGACAGCAGCGGCGAAACACGCAGATCATCCGGCATGGTGCTGCGCACGTGATCGAGCTCGCTGGCCGGAAAGGCGCCTATGGCGCTGACCTCCCCCGCACGGTAACGGTTGTAGGCGTTCTGCTCGTTGGCCAGCGGGTAGTAGTAGACCTCCTTGATGGCGAGAGATTCGAAGAAGTACGGATTGGCCTTGATCCGCACGTATGCCTGCGGCCGCCACTCGTCCAGCACGTAAGCGCCGTTGCTGACCCAGTGCTCCGCACGTACCCAGTCGTCGCCCACCCGGTCGATGACGTGTTTCGGGACCGCGAAAGCGGTGGGGTAGAGCAGCCGCTCGGGTAGATGCGGATAGGGTTCCTCGAGCTCGATGATCAGCGTTTGCGCATCCGGTGCCGACACGCCGAGACGCTCGACGGGCAGCTCTCCGGCGTTGATGGCCCGAGCATGCCTGAGTGGATACATGAAATAGGCAAGGCTCGCGGCGGTCCGGGGATCGAGCAGGCGCCGGTAGGCGTAGACGAAGTCGTCTGCCGTCACCGGCACGCCGTCGGACCAGCTGAGGTCGTTGCGCAGCACGAAGGTCCAGACGAGACCGTCCGCGCTCGTCGTCCACGACTCTGCTGCGCCCGGGACGATGCGGCCCTCCGCGTTCATCGCCGTCAGCCCGAGGAACAGATCCGTGAGGATGGTTTCCTCCAGACGCAGGTTGTACCGCTGAGGGTCCAGGGTCTGGGGCTCACCGGCGTTGCCGAGCCTGATTACCGTGTCACCCTGAGCCTGCTCCGCGGCGGCCGGCTGGCAGCACAGCAGCACCGTCAGAACGGTGGTGGCAAGGTTCCTGATGCAGTGCAGAATCATGGCGGAACCTTACTGTAAGGCGTCGTTGATGCAAGGGTTCGCGGTCAAGCATACTGCCGCGCCATGACCTCCGCTGCGGATTGCCTGATCGCCGACATCGGCGCGACCCACGCCCGTTTCAGCCGCTTTGTGGACCACGGACAGCCGGCAGAGGTGGTCGTGCTGGCCACAATCGGGTTCGCTGACGCCACGGCGCTGGTGGCTGCGGCGATGAAAGCGCTGTCGCTCGATCGCCTCGACGCCGCCTGCTTTGCGGTGGCGGGTCCTGTGGTGAATGACCGCGTGGAAGTGACCAACGGTGAGCTCGTTTTCGATGCCACGGCGCTCGAGCAGACGTTCACCTGCCCGGTTCGTCTGGTGAACGACTTCGTCGCCCTCGCCACGGCGATTCCGATGCTCGAGCACTTCGAGGTGATCGGCGGAGACGTCGAGGCGGGCCGGCGGCGGGGCGTGAAGGCGGTGCTCGGACCGGGCAGCGGGCTCGGCATGAGCGTGCTGCTGCCGGAGGGTGCAACGGGCTGGCGGGTGCTCGCCTCCGAAGGCGGCCATACCGATCTGGCGCCGGGCAATCATCTGGAGCAGGAGCTGCTGTCACTGCTCATGACGGAGTACGGCACGGTGTGCTGGGAGACGGTGCTGTCGGGACCGGGGCTCGTGCGACTTCATCAGCAGGTCTGCCGTCTGTGGGGTCTGCCCATCGAGTCCCTGACCGCTGAAGAGATCAGCCGGCGCGGGGTGAACGCGGATGATCCGGTCTGCCATCAGACCCTCGAGATGTTCTTCGGCCTGCTCGGCGCGGCGGCGGGTAACCTCGCCCTGATGGTGCGTGCTGAAGCCGGCGTTTACATCGGCGGTGGCATCGTTCCCTCGCTGGCGGAGTTCGCCCGGTCGAGCCCGCTGCGGCGTCGGTTCGAGGAACGGGCGGAGCTCGCCCACCTGATGAAGAAAATTCCCCTGCTACTGATTCTGGATTCCTACCCCGGGCTCGTCGGTGCGGCAGCCTGCCTGAATGGGTGAGTATTCGGCCGCACTGACCGGTCTGTTGCTGCTGCTGGCGCTGCTGGTCGCCTTCTCGCGGGAGAAGCGGCCTCCGGTGGTCCATGCCATCGTCGGGGTGGTCGCGCTGCTCGGTCTCGGGTTGCTGTCACCGGAGCGGCTGCTCGGTGTTTTCGGCAACCCGGCGCCGCTGACCATCGGCGGCATGTTCATCATCTCCGGCGCGCTGCAGCGGACCGGGGTGCTGGAGGCCGCGGCCGGTGTCATTCTCCGGCGCACGCGCCGGCGTCCCCGACTGTCGCTGGTAGAGCTCGGTGCAGGCACGATCGCGGCCTCCGCGTTCGTCAACAACACGCCGGTGGTCATGATCATGATTCCGATCATGCGCCGCCTTGCCCGTGCCATCGGCGTGAGCGCCACCCGATTGCTCATTCCCCTGTCCTATCTGGCCATTCTCGGCGGCACGATCACGCTGATCGGAACCTCCACGAATCTGCTGGTGGACGGCGTGGCACAGGCGCATGGGCTGGCGCCTTTCGGCATGTTCGAGATCACCGGGGTGGGAATCGCGGCCATGCTGGCGGGCGTTGCCTACCTGGTGACGTTCGGCCGGCTGCTGTTGCCGGACCGACCGGAGAGCGATGTGGATGACCGGGAGAGCGATCGTTTTCTGTCCGAATGCACGGTGCTGGAGGAGGGCGGGTTCACGGGCAGGCGCATCCCGGAGACCCGGCTCGGCCGCCGACCGGGGGTTCGGGTGCTCGGCATCCGCCGCGGCGCGGACATCCATCGGCAGCAGCTCGACGAACACGTGCTGGCCGCCGGGGACTGCCTGGTGGTGAGCGCGCATCCCGCGGAGCTGGCCTCGCTCGCGGAAGAGTACGACGTGCGGGTGGGGCTCATCGGCATCGGCGGACCCCTCTCGACCAAGAAGAACCGTCGTCCAGCCGACCTGCGCCTGACCGAGGCGGTGATCTCCAGCACTCACCCCGCCATCGGTCGCAAGCTCGTCGAGATTCCGCTCCTGTCACGTCTCAAGGTGCGGGTGCTGGGACTATCCCGTCCACGCCACCTGCCCGGACCGGACCTCGCCAACGCACGCATCCGCGCCGGTGACCGGCTGCTGATTGCTGCGGAACCGGACACGCTGCAGGCGCTGCGCGACAGTGTGGACCTCTACGACGTTGCGCACTCGAGCGCCCGCGCCTATGCGAGAAAACAGGCGCCGGTGGCTGTGCTGACACTGCTCGCGGTAGTGCTCGGTGCCGCGGTGTTCGATCTGCCCATCGTTGTGCTCGCCATCGCCGGCGTGGGGGTGGTGCTCTGGACCCGATGCCTGGAGCCGGAGGAGGCCTGGTCGGCGCTGGACGGCAACACGCTGGTGCTCATCTTCGCCATGCTGGCCTTCGGGGCCGGTCTGCAGGAAGCCGGTACTGTGTCGCTCATCGTCGACGGCCTGGCGCCCTGGCTGTCGGCTGCGAATCCGGTGCTGGTGCTGCTCGGCGTCTACGTTCTGGCGAGCGTTCTGACGGAGGCCATCACCAACAACGCGGTGGCGGTCATCCTGACGCCCATCGTCATCGAGCTGGCGGGGAGCCTCGGCATGGATGCCCGGACGCTGGTCGTTGCGGTGATGTTCGGCGCCAGCGCGAGCTTTGCCACCCCAATCGGGTACCAGACCAATACGCTGGTGTACGGCGCGGCCAACTACCGGTTCAACGATTTCGTGAAGTTCGGCATCCCCATGAATCTGGTGGTCGGTGTGGCGGTCTGCTCGGCAATCGCCTGGCTCGGCTGAGCGAGCCGGTAGAGCAGACCCGTCAGTTAGGCAGGGTATCGATCAGCGCGTGCACGAAGGCGGACCCTCGCCACAGGCGCTCCTTCATGGTTGCCCGCCGCTCTGATCGCGACCGCGGTTCTGAATGCCGGCCCGTCGCGCTGCCACCTGGTCTGCGCGCACCTCGTGAGCCCGACTGGCCGTCTGTTCCAGTGCCAGGCCCTGGTCGAGGGTGGTTCCCCAACCCGCGTCCATGATTCTCAGAATCTCGGCCCGGGTGACTGGCTCCGTGCTGCAGATGTCCCGGGCCACGGCCACCGCGGTGTTCAGGAGCTCATCGGCAGGCACGATCCGGTTGACCAGCCCCCATGCCAACGCCTGATCCGCATCCAGGTAGTTACCGGTGAGGGAAAGCTCTTTGGCACGGTTGATGCCGATGAGGCGCGGCAGCCGCTGGGAAAGCCCCCAGCCTGGCACCACGCCGACCCGCGCGTGGGTGTCGGCGAACTTTGCTGCCGGCGAGGCAAACAGGAAGTCACACATGAGCGCGAGCTCGAAGCCGCCGGTGATGGCGAAGCCGTTGACAGCGCCGATCACCGGTTGCGGCAGGGCAGCCATGGCATTGCTGAGATCGACGCTGGACGTGATCCGTCCCGGATCGGTTTCACCACCGAGCTCCTTCAGATCCAGCCCCACAGTAAAAGCCCGGCCAGCCCCCGTCAGGACGATCACTTCCGTTCCGGGATCGTCTGCCAGGGTCGACAGGGTCTGCACCAGAGCGCCGCGCAGCGCCGCAGACAGCGCGTTCAATGCCTCGGGTCGGTTCAACGTCACCACGGTGACGCCGTCGTGTTTCTCGGTCAGTACCAGGGACTCCGGCATGTCTCTCCCCCTGCAGGATCTCGAAGGTCGGACAGGGTAACGGGATTGCACGCGGCGGGCGAGGGTGGCGGTTTTAGACAGCCAGACTGACGTGTTTGCACGTCATCTGGACTGGGGTAACATGAACCGTTCCCCCCCGAAGACGGCTATCACTCCACAAGATCGGCGGAGGTCCGCTCGCGTGTACGGCCGCATGCAGTTTGCCGACTACGTCGTCAGCTGGGCGCTGCAATCCCTGTCCAGAAGCCTGCAGAGAGTAGGTGGGCGGTCCGGTCCTGCGCCGGTGGAGCTTCGCTGCAGCGACCAGAAGGCCCTGATCCAGACGGCTGAACGGGTTTTCTCCCTCTGGCAGATGGCACAGTGGTCGGTCTCGAAAATCGAGTTCAAGCGCGCCCAGAGCGATCTCACGGCCATCGTCGACCTGTGCGCCACGGATCAGACCCCGGAACGCCTGGCCGCGCTGCGGCTCATCGAGAAAGCGGAGCCCAGGCTCCACCCGTTGCTGGAGGACATTGCCGCGAGTCTGGTCCGACCGTCACCCGACCGGGAAACCCAGGCCCAGGTTCGGGATCAGCTGAACGGGCTGCTGCAGGCGGAATCGGTACGCTGGCGGACCTACACGCCGTTGCGGATCATCGACCAGTCGGAGCTGATCGAGCATGGAATGCTGCGTGCCTTCGAGAAAGCGCAGTCGCTGTCGATCCGGCTGGATGGGATCGCCGGGGAGCCGGAAAAGCGGGCCAGCGCCAAGCGGCTCGCCCGCACTGGCCGCTGGACCCATCACTGCGTCAATCACCTTGAACTTCTGCGCCCGGCGCTGTCTGAGACAGGCAGGACCCGACGCTGGCACCTGACCCGGCTTGCTGCCAAGCTCGATGAGCAGTGGGCCCTGGAGAAGCTGGCCCGTGCGCTGGTGCTCATGGACCTTAAGCCGAAGGCGTCGGTACGCCTGGATCGGCTCGTCGGCCACGAACGCAAGCGACTGGACAAACAGCGTCGCAAACTGACCATCGGTGCGTTTGCCGGTGGAGCTGTCGCCTACCGGGCAGAGGTGACCGAGGCGGTAGCCCAGCTGGGTCTGGAGGCCATCACGCTGCTGCCTCTGGAAGGTGCGTCGAACAGCGAAAAGGAGACAGGGTGAGTACGGGGAGTCTAGGTTTACGAATGCTGGCCGTACTGGCAGCTGCCGTGCTGTCCGCAGTGAGCTGGGCGGACGATTTCGCGGACGCCTGGGGACCGTCGGTAGGCAGTCCGTTGCCCGTTCTGGAGGCCCCTGACCAGACCGGAACCCTTCGTACGCTGGACGACCTGTCCGGTGAGCAGGGTCTGCTGCTTTTCCTGAATCGTTCCGCCGACTGGTGACCCTTCTGTCAGCGCCAGTTGGTCCAACTGGCACAGTGGCAGGATGCCTTCGAGGCAGTGGGCGTGCATGTTGCAGCGATGACCTACGATGATCGAGAAGCCCTGGCGACTTTTCATGCTGCGCAGGGATTGCGTTACCCGCTGCTCCAGGATGTGGACGTGAAGCATGTGAACGCCTATGGCGTACTCAATCGGGACTACCACCCCGGCGATTCCGGCTACGGTATTCCCTACCCCGGCGTGCTCTACATCGGCCCCGACGGCGTGATACGTGCCAAGTTTGCGGTGCCCGGTTATCGGCAGCGGCCATCGTTCCAGGCCATGCTGGACGCCATCAACGACCTCCAGTCCGCGGACTAGGCACCCAGCCGCGGTTGAACAAACCATCGTGCCTCGATTAAATGCGCCCGCATGACGCGCTAAGGTGGAAAACGCGTAATGAGGATCGCATGGCGCGAATCGTTGTTCCGATGATGCCGGGACCTGCAGCTCGCAGGGTGTTCCTGCCGCTGATGCTGCTCTCCCTGTCAGGCTGCATGTCCATGGTTGCCTCGTTCACGGCGGGCTTCGCCAGGGATCTGGGCGATTCCATTCTCGACAGTCCGGACGTGCAGATGGTTCAGGAAGGCGCCCCAGCATACCTGCTGCTCGTCGACGCCATGGTCAAGAAGAACCCGGACAATGCCGAGCTGCTCGCCCAGTCTGCCCGTCTGAACTCGGCTTACGCGACCGCTTTCGTCAGCGATCCGGCGCGGGCGAAAATGCTCGCGGCGAACGCGCTCAATGACATGGGACACGCGGTCTGCCTCAACATGAAGGACGGCTGCGAGCTCAGGACGCGACCCTATGAGGCGTACGAAGCGTGGCTCGCAAAGCGTACTGTGAAGGATGTGCCGGAGCTCTATCAGCTCGGCAGCGTCTGGGCTGGCTGGATTCAGGCCAACAGCGACGACTTTGCGGCCATTGCGGAGCTCGGTCGCGTCAAGGCACTGATGGCCCGTGTGGCAGAGTTGGATCCGACCTACGACTATGGTGGTGCGTACCTGTATCTCGGGGTGTTCGAGACGCTGTTGCCGCCGAGTCTCGGTGGACGCCCGGAGGTGGGTCGGTCACACTTCGAGAAAGCCATCGAGATTTCAGACGGAAAATTCCTGATGGCGAAGGTGATGTATGCGGATCAGTATGCGCGCCTTATGTTCGACCGGGAGCTGCACGACCGACTCCTCCATGAAGTCGTTGCTGCAGATCCCAACGTGCCGGGACTCACCCTGATCAATACGGTCGCGCAACAGCGGGCCGATGAACTGCTGGAATCTGCCGATGACTATTTCTGACCGGCTCAAGAGGAGCGCTTCCCGGACCGGATGGATCCCGTTGCTGTTCGGCTGCCTGCTCGCCGGGTCTGCGCAGGCGGTCACATTCAAGGTCGCCACGCTGTCACCTGATGGCTCGGGCTGGATGAAGATGCTGCGCGAAGGTGCTACAGAGGTGGCCGAGCGGACGGATGGACGCGTGACGTTCAAGTTCTATCCCGGCGGGGTGATGGGCGACGACAAGGCCGTGCTGCGCAAGATCCGTTCCGGGCAGCTGCATGGTGCCGTGGTGACGGCAGGCGGCCTGAGTCAGGTCTACGGAGATATCCAGCTCTACACCCTGCCCATGGTGTTCAGAAATCTGGCGGAAGTGGATTTCGTCCGTGGTCGCATGGACAGCGTTCTGATGAATGGCCTGAGAGAGCATGGGTTCGTCGGCTTCGGCATAGCGGAGGTCGGTTTCGCTTACGCCATGTCGAAAGATCGCGTGGAGACTTTTGATGAGATCCGCGCGCAGAAGGTCTGGATTCCGGACGGTGATCCGGGTGCCGAAATGGCCATCAGCACCTTCGACATCACACCCATTCCGTTGTCCATCGCTGATGTGCTCGGTGGTCTGCAGACTGGGCTCATCGACAGCGTGGCGGTGCCACCGGTCGGCGCCATTGCGCTGCAGTGGCATACGCAGCTCAAGTACGTCTTCGATCTGCCGCTGCTCTACGTGTACGGGCTGTTCGTCGTTCGCGACCGCCAGTTCGACACGCTCAGCGCGGCGGATCAGGCGACCGTACTGGAAGTCATGGGTAAGGTGGTGGGGCGGGTCAACGCCCAGAACCGGATCGATCACGAGCGGGCGGTGGAGGTGCTCAAGACCCAGGGACTCGACTTCGTCGTACCGACGCCGGAGGAGGCACAACGGTGGAAGGCCATGGCAGAGCAGGCCTCCGCGAAGATGATCGACGAAGGGGTGATCTCCCGGTCGCTGTACGAAGAGCTACAGAACGAGCTGGCGGAATATCGAGGCGGTCTTGACTGACCGCCTGATTGCGGGGCTCAGGTGGGTGGAAAGCGCGCTGCTCGTGGTCCTGCTCGGGACCATGGTTCTGCTGGCGGCCTATCAGGTCATCGCCCGCAACTTCTTCGATACCGGTATTCTCTGGGGTGACGCCCTGGTCCGCGTCCTCGTGCTGTGGGTCACGTTCATCGGTGCGACCATCGCCTCCCGCGACGATCAGCACATCCGTATCGACCTGCTGACCAGGTTTTTCGATGATCGATCGAATGCCTGGCTCGGCAGGTTTCGGAGCCTGTTCACCGCAGCCGTGGCAGGCCTGTTCGCATGGTACAGCGCCGAGTTCGTGGCGCTCGACTATCAGGACGGTATCGTTGCCTTCTCGTCCGTGCCCGCGTGGATCTGCGAGGCGGTGATGCCGGTCGGTGGAGCGCTGATCAGCCTGCGATACCTGCTCAGGACGCTGACGCTCTCATGATCTGGCTGGGGATCGCACTGCTCATCGCCGCCGCCATCGCGGGCGCGCCGCTGTTTGCGGTGCTGATGGGGGCTGCCCTGCTGGGCTTCCTGTCCGCCGACATTCCGCTCACGGTGGTGGCGATCGAAGTCTACCGTATCGTCGACACGCCACTACTCGTGACGCTGCCCCTGTTCACCTTTGCCGGGTACGTGCTCGCGGAGGCGGGCACGTCACGACGCCTCGTCAACCTCGTGCAGAGCGTCTTCGGCGCACTACCCAGTGGGCTGGCGCTCGTCGGTTTCGTGGCCTGCGCGATCTTCACGGCGCTCACGGGCGCATCGGGCGTGACCATTGTCGCGCTCGGTGCACTGCTGCTGCCGGCGCTCACCAGCGCGGGTTACTCCGAACGTTTTTCACTGGGGCTCGTGACCACGTCCGGGAGCCTCGGGCTGCTGCTCGTTCCGTCCGTGCCGCTCATTCTGTATGGCATCGTCGCTCAGCAGATGGACGTGGGCGAACCGTTCACGATTTCCGAGCTCTTTCTCGCCGGAGTGCTGCCGCTGCTTCTGATGCTGACGGCGCTCATCATCTACACGTTGTGGCACCACCGGGGCGGGACCGTACCCAGGGTGCCGTATTCACGTCGGAAGCTCGCCGATGCGATACGGGATGCCCGCTGGGAGCTGCCGCTGCCGCTGGTGGTGCTGGGTGGAATCTACTCCGGCTGGTTCGCGATTTCCGAAGCCGCTGCAATCACCGCGGTGTACGTGACCATCGTTGAAGTGATGCTGTATAGGGAAATCCGCTGGTCGGCGCTCCCGAAGATCATGGTGGATTCCATGGTGATGGTCGGCGGCATTCTGCTGATTCTCGGAGTGGCGCTGGCATTCACCAATTTCCTGGTCGATGCGGAAGTGCCGCAGATGCTGTTCGACTTCATGCAGGCCCACGTCGAGAGCGCGCTGGGCTTCCTGCTGCTGCTGAACCTTATGCTGCTGGTGCTCGGCGCGATGCTCGACATCTTCTCCGCGCTCGTCATCGTCGTGCCGCTGATACTGCCGGTGGCTGCCGGATACGGTATTCATCCGGTGCATCTCGGTATCATCTTTCTCGCCAACATGCAGATCGGTTATTTCACACCGCCGGTCGGGATGAATCTGTTCATCTCGAGCTACCGATTCAACCGTCCACTGCTGGACATCTATGCGGCCTGTATTCCGTTCATGATCGTGCTGCTCGTGGCGCTGCTGTTGATCACTTACGTGCCCTGGTTCAGCATGGCACTCATACGCTGACGCACGGCGGGTTATAAAAGAGATGCGTTGCAGAGGTAACAAGTGACGGGTCGTATCGCCGTCGTCATAGATCCCTGGAACTATCCGTTCAACGGCACTGTCGTCTCCACACGGCGCTTCGTCGCAGCGATGGAGCAGGCAGGTTACCAGTTCCGGATCCTGTCGATTCAGGCTCCGGAACTGGCCGAGGAAGAGGTGTTTGAGAAGCTGTCCATACCGGGCTTCAACAGGATCATCGACACGATGCGCGCGCCCCTGGCAAAACCGGAGCGTGCCAGGCTCAGGAAGCTGCTTGCCGACTGCGATCTGCTCCACGTCCAGTACCCGTTCTTTCTCGCTCATTCTGCTATCCGCGAAGCCCGGGCCCTCGGCATACCGGTGATCTGTTCGTTCCACGTTCAGCCGGAGAACATCCTTCAGAACATCAGGCTGCCGAGCCGGCTGCTGTCGAGCCTTCTCTACCGGCTGTTCATCCGCTTCATCTACAGTCGCGCCGATCAGGTGATTGCGCCGTCATCCTTCGCGGCAGGACTGCTGACCAGGCACGGTCTGGACCGTCCCGTCACGGTGGTTTCCAACGGCGTACCGGACCGGTTCTTCCGGGTCGAACGGCGCCCGACGGATGGCAGTGGCTATTTGCTTCTCTCCGTGGGTCGGCTGGCGAGAGAAAAGCAGCAGGAGACACTGCTCCGTGCCGTCGCGTTGTCCCGTCACCGGGATGCCATCAGCGTGGTGCTCGCCGGAGTAGGGCCGCGGCAGGCTTATCTCGAGCGGCTGGCTGGGCGGCTCCGTTTGAAAGCGCGCATCGGCTGGGTGGACGACGACGAGCTGCTTGGTCTCCATGGTAGGGCCGATCTGTTCGTGCACACCGGCACCATCGAGCTGGAAGGCATGTCGGTGCTGGAAGCCATGGCCACGGGCAACGTGGTCGTGGTGTCCGATGCTCAGGCCAGCGCCTGTGCGGCAATGATTCACGAGGCGCACTCGAGGTTTCACAAGGGAGATCCTGCTGATCTGGCCGAGCGGATCGATTACTGGCTCGACCATCCCGATGCACGGGAAACCCAGCAGCGCTTCAACCAGCTCTATGCCCGGTCGCTGGCGCATGACAAGGCGGTCGGCCGTCTTGCATCGCTCTACGACGACACGCTCCGTGACGTCTCATCGGTGGAACCGGCGCAGATGAACGGCAGCTCTTGAAGATCCTGGCTCTGGCACTCGGCCATTGGGTCGAGGTCTGCGAGCACCACCCGCGGACGGTGCTCTCACTGCTAGCCGGAGCGACCGTTCTGGCGGCTGTCTACGTCTCGTTCAACTTTGCTATCGATTCGGACCTGAGCAGGCTGATACGACCCTCCGAGGCGCTGACCTGGTACCGGGCGAACGAGCGTTACAAGGCGCAGTTTCCGGAGCTTCAGGAAACGTCGCTGGTGGTGGTTTCGGGTGTGGATCCGGTCGCCGTCGAGGAAACTGCCCGACGCCTGTTCGATGCCTTCACGGCCAGCCGCCGGTTCGAGTTCGTCTTTGCACCGGCGCTGGCACCGTTCCTGCGTGATCACCGGGCTTACTATCTCGACGAAGCGCTGCTGTCGGACTGGGTGGCGGGTGTGCAGTACGACTATGGTGCGCTGCTGCGGCTCGCGGATGGTGCGGATCTCGCCAACGCGGCGTTCACGCTGGCGGACCAGGTGGCCGCCACGAACGGGCTGAGAACGCCGACGGTGCTCCGGAGCCTGATGGAGAACTTCGCCGACGGCGTTCCTTCCGATCTGCGGCTGGCAGCCTATCCGCATCTCGTGCCGGAAGCGGACGTCCACTATCTGATCATGATGCTGAAAGGTCATCAGCGGCTGGATGAGCGGCTGCCGAATGCGGCACAGGTCAGTCTGATCCGGTCGCTGATCGGGTCCATCGCGATACCGCCGGCTGTGCGTGTGCGGCTGACCGGCGAGGTGCCGCTGGCGAACGAGGAGATCAGCATGGCCCTGGACGGGATCGGCATCGCCGGATCCATCTCGCTGGTGCTGCTGGCTCTCATCCTGTATTTCGGCATCGGCAGCTGGCGCATCATCGCGGCGACGTTCACGCTGCTCGGTGTGGGGGTGGTCTTTACGCTGGCGTTCGGGGTCGCCACGGTGGGGGCGTTCAACACGCTGGCCCTGATCTTCGTCGTCATGTTCTTCGGTCTCGGAGTGGATTTTGCCGTGCATTTCTCGCTGCGCATGCGGGAAGGACTGACACCCGAGTCGACGGAGGATGCGGAGGTGCATTTCGTCCGCGAGGTGGGCCCGGCGCTGGCGCTGTGCATGGTGACTACATGTATTGCCTTTCTGTCATTCACACCCACTCCCTATCGGGGACTGGGTGAGCTCGGCATCGTTTCTGCGGGAGGTATGCTGATCGCCTTCCTACTGACGATGACACTGCTGCCGGCGTTCTACAGCCTGTCCGGCATGCCGGTGGCCGCGGCGGACGGCGCGGGGCGATCGTGGCACTGGCGTGGCCGACCGGTGTTCACGCTCATTGGTGCCGGGGTTCTGGCAGTGGCTGCGGCCTGGCTGGCAAGGGAGGTGCGGTTCGACTACAGCGTTCTGGCTCTGCGGGACTCGAGCACTGAGGCCATGAGCACCCTGCTCGAGCTTCAGGAGAACGGGGTGACGACGGACTACAGCATCAACGTGCTGGCTGCGGACGACGACGAGGCGCGTCGTTTGAAACGCGAGATCGGTGCGCTCCCCGAAACCGGCGACGTGCTGATACCGTCCGATCTGGTGCCTGATGACCAGCCCGACAAGGCGTCGCTGCTCATCGAGCTGAAGGCGCTGCTCGCGGACATCGAGCAAGTCGAGCCGGCAGACGTAACGCTCGCGACGGAGAGTCTGGCCGATGCGGTGTCTTACCTGGAAGAAGTCCGGCGGGAAGTGCCTGACGCGGAGCGCGACCTGTATGAATCCTTTCTCGAGGGACTGGCTGCTCTGGTGACGGACCCGACCCGACTGGCAGCGCTGAATCGCAACCTGGTGGATTCGCTTCAGGCCGAGCTCGTCGACCTGCATCGCATCGTGGAAGCGCGACCGTTCACGTTCGGGGACCTGCCTGAGGATCTCCGGGCCAGACTGGTTTCCAGGGAAGGCTGGCAGCTGATGACCGTGCAGCCGGCATCGGCCATCGACAGCCGGGAAGCGACGGATGCTTTCGTCGGTGCGGTGACCGCCATCGAGCCCGAGGCAGCCGGCCGCGCGGTGGTGGAGTGGGGTGTGGGGGGTGTCGCGGTCCGTTCCTTCGTGGAGGCGCTGTCGCTGGCAGTGGTCGCCATCGCCGTGCTGCTCCTGATCTATTTTCGGGGTGTGGTGCTGCCTATGATCGTGCTGGTGCCGCTGACGCTGACCACCCTGGTGACGTTCGCGGTGATTCAGCTGACGCCGCTGACGCTCAACATGGCCAACATCCTGGTCATGCCGCTGATTTTCGGTCTGGGCGTGGATACCGGCATCCATGTGGTGCACCGCTTCCGCACGGATGGCGACGTGGATGCCCTGTTCACGTCGAGCACGGCGCGGGCGATCATCATCAGCGCGTTGACGACGATCGGGACGTTCTTTTCGCTTTCGTTCAGCCCGCACAAGGGTGCTGCGTCCGTTGGTGTGCTGCTGACAGTCGCCATCACGGTGATGCTGATCGTTACCTTTCTGGTGGTACCGGCAATGCTGTCGCTGCTGCCGGAGAAGTGGCGGCGGCTCACTGGCCGCGCATGACGCGGACGTTCGGCTGCAGCATGTGCCTGACGTTGGTCAGGGGTAGAGGTTTGCTGAACAGGTATCCCTGCGCGTACTCACAGTCCTGTTGCACCAGGAACTCATACTGTTCGCGTGTTTCCACACCTTCTGCGACCACCTCCATATTCAGCCGATGGGCCATGGCGATCACCGCCGAGGTGATGGCTTTGTCATCAGCGCTTTCGGGGATGTCCATGATGAAGCTGCGATCCACCTTGACTGTGGTGATCGGAAACTTCTTGAGATAGTTCAGCGACGAGTAACCCGTGCCAAAATCATCGATGGCCAGTCGTACACCGAGAGCGTGCAGCTGCCGGACAGTGGTGTTGGCAGCGTCCACGTCTCCCATGAGCATCGTCTCGGTGATTTCTATCTCGAGTGACGAGGGATCCAACCCTGTCTCGCGCAGGCTCCGACGGATGGTGGCGACCAGGCCCGGATCCCGGAACTGGCGGGGAGAGATGTTCACGGCGATCTGTATGGCGCGCCCCGCCTGGTCCGTGAGGTCCTTACCCGTGCGGCAGGTTTCCTGAATGATCCACTTGCCCAGATCGACGATGGCGCCCGTTTCCTCGGCGACCTCGATGAACTCGACCGGTGCGAGGAGACCCCGCTCCGGATGGTTCCAGCGCACCAGGCACTCGACGCCAACGATCTGCCGGTTGTTGAGCCGTACTTTGGGCTGGTAGTAGAGCACGAACTCGTTGCGTTCGAGGGCGCGTCTCAGCTCGTATTCGGTCCGCAGACGTTTGATGGCGTTCGTATTCATTTCCTCGCTGTAGAAGTGATACGTGTTCCTGCCGTGTTCCTTGGCCCGGTACATGGCGAGATCCGCGTTCTTCATCAGCGAGTTGGGGTCAGTACCGTCCTGAGGCACGATGGTGATTCCGATGCTGGTGGTGACGACCAGCTGGTGGCCGGAGATGTTCAGCGGCTGTCTCAGCGTGCTGAGAATCTTGTCAGCAACATAGCTCGCATCGCTCGGTGACTTGATGTCGAAGAGCAGGACCGTGAACTCGTCACCGCCCAGGCGCGCGACGGTGTCTTCCTTGCGTACGCAGTTGGTCAACCGCATGGAGACTTCCTGCAGCAGTTCGTCGCCCACCTCGTGGCCGAGGGTATCGTTCACCCGCTTGAACTGATCGAGGTCGAGGAACAGCAGGGCGGACAGATGTTTCGAGCGTTGTGCGTGATCGACTGCCTGGCCGAGACGGTCGTAAAACAGCCGCCGGTTTGCCAGGTTGGTGAGCGTGTCATAGAACGCCATCCGCTCCATCTTCGAGCGACTGCTCTTCATCTCGGTGATGTCGGCGATCTGTGCGATCAGGTAAGCCGGTGCGCCAGCTCCGTCCCGCTGGACCACGACGTGCAGCGTCGTCCAGATCTCCAGCGCGTCCTCGCGGAGCATGCGGCACTCGGTTCTCACCGTTTCGTCCCGGCCGGAGACGAGGCGCCGCAGTGTTTCCTTGAGCTGGGTTCTGTCTTCCTGCGGTACCAGCCGCGATACGTGACTGCCTTCCATGGAACGCTTCTCGAAACCCAGCATTTCGATGGCGAAGTTGTTCACCTGGAAGACATTACCCTTCAGATCGATGAGCAGGATCCCTATGGGTGCGTTCTCGAACGCGCTGCGGAACCGCTGTTCGGATTCCTTCAGCTTCTGCTCGGCTTCCCGCAGCTCGTTCACATTCTTGGCGATACAGAGGATGCATGGTTCGCTGTTGATCTCGATGTAGGTTGCCGAAACCAGGGACTGAACGAGGAGGCCGTTCTTGGTATGGAAGTTCATTTCCCGGTTGGAGAAAAAACCCTGGCGGCTGAGCGCGTCGGTGGCCTGTGCCAGCGCGTCGTGATCGGCGAAGACATTCAGCTCGTAGAGTTTCCTGCCAACCAGCTCGTCGCGTTCGTACTGGGCGGCCAGCAGGAAGGAGTCGTTGATGTCGTAGATGGTCAGATCCTTCTGTCGGAGAATCACGATGCCATCCGGACTTCGCCGGAATACCTGCTCGAATTTCTCTTCGCTCGCACGCAGTGCGGCCTCCGCCTGCAGCCGCCGGCTGATGTCTCTGCCGATGCACAGGGTGCACAGCTCACCGTCTATTTCCACGTAGCGCAGCGAGATCTCGACACTGACGAGCTCACCTTCGCTGGTCCGCAGCTGGGTTTCGAGATCCGTAGCTTCTCCCTTGCGTTCGAGCTCCCTGACGATGGTTCGCCGCTCTGACGCGTCGGCGAATAGCCCCAGGTCGGTCTCGAGGTAGCCGATCGCATCCTCCCGGCTGTAGCCGAGCAGTCGCGTGAAGCTGGCGTTGAAGTCCATGATCAGCGAATCGGACTGGCGGACGATGAGGATCGCGTCCGGGCTGGTGTGAAAGATGCGGGAAAAACGTGCTTCGGAGCTCCTGAGCTGGGCCAGCGACGCCCGCTGCTCTTGAGTGTCCTTGCAGACCAGGGCGATGGCTTTGTCCTCATCACCCATGCCAGTCATGGATGCGGAGACGATGTGTGCCGTCGGCGGGTTCGTGCGCAGACCGCCGGGTTGCAGCTTCAGCCTGCTGAACTCCATCGGACTGGCGACTTCGGCCTGACACTTCTTGAACACGCCGATGAACCCCTTGTGCTCGTCCAGGGCGACGAAGTCCAGAATGCTCCTGCCTTCCAGCCGTTCTCCGGGCCGGGCCAGCAGGTCTACGGCGGCGGCGTTGGCATAGGTGATCCTGCCGCTCGTGTCCGTGTTGACGATGATGTCGGTGGACAGGTCCAGCGTGCGTTGCAGGCGGGATTCCGAGAGCGTTGCCTGGGACTCGGCATCCCGGGTAGCGGACAGGTCCAGCACCTGAATGATGATGTACTCCGGTTTACCGGCGTCGTTGCGGTGCAGCGTGGCGTGAGCGCTGGTCCATACGGTGCGCCCGGTGGACGTCGTGAGATGGCCCTCCAGATCGACCCGGCCACCGTCGAGCAGGGCCCGGCGTTCGTTCTGAAGCTTCTCCCAGGAATCTCCCGCCATCAGCTCCGACAGGTGGCGGTTCGCGATCTCGTCCAGTGTCTGCCCGACCATGACCTCGATGGACCGGTTTGCCCAGCGGATGTGCCCCTGCAGGTCCAGAAGCATCAGACCCGCAGGCGCGTCGTCGAAAGCGCGCATGAACCTGCACAACGCCTGCCGTTTCTGCCGCCGGCTGGCCAGGTAGCCGAGCAGGGTGAAGACGATGATGCCGAGCAGTGCCCAGGGGACGTAGTCTGGACGATAGGTGGCGATCGCGGCGCACAGAATGGCGGCGGCAACCGGGCTGACACCGATCAGCAGCGATAGGTAGCGGTTGTGCAGCATTGTCTGTCGCTTGGGGCTATGCGAGTTTATCCTTGGCACAACCACGTGACGTGTCGTCCATGAACTACTCGTTGAAAGTATCCGTTGGTAGGCAGGGCCTCTATGACATCACGCACAAAGTGGCGGATGTGGTGGCTGGTTCCGGAGTGAATGAGGGGTTGGTCACGCTGTTCGTGCGGCATACGTCCGCCAGCCTGCTGATCCAGGAAAATGCCGATCCCAGCGCTCAGGCCGATCTGGAGCGCTGGCTGAACCGTCTGGTTCCCGAGCACGATCCGATTTACACCCACACGGTGGAAGGGCCGGACGACATGCCGGCTCACATCAAGTCCGCGCTGACGGCAACGAGTCTCTCCATTCCCCTGGCGGACGGCAGGCTCATGCTCGGCACCTGGCAGGGCGTCTTTCTCTGGGAGCACCGGCATCATCGCGGCGACCGGGAAGTCGTCGTCAACGTGCTCGGCTGACGACGGGATCGCTACTCGCGGTCGAGCACCATGTCCATCCAGCGGCGATGACCGTCCGGATCCAGGATCATCGATGAGAAGTACAGGAGCAGCTCCCTGTGGGTCGCACTCAGGCGCGCTTCGGTCATCGCCTGCTCGCCTGCCTTGCTGTTGATGAAACGGAAGCACTCGGTCACGGACACGGACGGGCCGAGCACACCCGCCACACGCTCGTTCAGGTACTCGTGCAGTGGCTCGAGGTCCGCTTCATCGAGATCAGCATCCGCCGGATTGAGCACCACGTTGGCCCAGAGCGTGGCAATGTAGAGCTGGTAAAGCTCCCGATCCACGAACTTCTCCGCCACCCCGGATCGGGTCTCGATGTCGTCCAGGATCCGGCTGAAGCGAGCGCGTATGGGGTCGGTCATGGTCGTAGTGTAGCAACGGCGCGGATGCTGGAGGTGGTTTGCATTCGACGAGGGCTTCGTTAACGTAGCGACCTGACTCTTCTGGGGATCGTAGTGCTGCAGTTCGATTCGATACGGTTGCCGGCGGATACGGATTCGCTCAGGCAGGAAGTACGCTCCTTCATCGAGGAACAGCGTACGCTCATCGGCAAACCCAACTCCGACTTCACCACCGGCCATGATGCGGAGTTCTCGGCCCTGCTGGGAGAGCGGGGCTGGATCGGCATGACCTGGCCGAAGCAGTATGGTGGGGGAGAACGGACCTTTTTCGAGCGCTACGTGGTTACTGAAGAGCTCCTTGCGGCGGGTGCTCCGGTCAGTGCGCACTGGATTGCCGACCGGCAGAGCGGGCCGCTCCTGCTGCGGTTCGGCACCGAGGCACAGAAGCAGACATACCTGCCCGGGATCACCCGTGGATGTACCTTCTTCTCGATCGGCATGAGCGAGCCCAACACCGGCTCGGACCTCGCCTCCGTACGCACCACCGCGATCCGGGAGGGAGATGCCTGGCGGATCAACGGCACCAAGCTCTGGTCTACGGATGCCCACCGCAATCACTTCATCATCGCTCTGGTGCGTACGGAACCCGGCTCGGAACGGCATGCGGGACTGTCGCAGATCATCGTTGATCTCCGGCAGGACGGCGCCGAGGTTCGGCCCATCCGGAACATGGCCGGGGGAGAGGACTTCAACGAGATCCGCTTCGACGACGTGCTGGTGCCGCTCGACAGGGTGGTCGGTGAGCCCGGGAACGGCTGGCAGCAGGTCACCAGCGAGCTCGCCTACGAGCGGAGTGGCCCCGAACGGTTCCTGTCCGCCTACCGGGTGCTGGTGGAGTTCGCCCGGGCGGCCGGCGCCAACCCCACAGCGGAGATGGCCTCGGTGACGGGTCGGGCAGCTGCGCACCTCATGACCCTGCGGCGCATGTCCATCTCTGTGGCGGGCATGCTCGAGGAGGGTAAGAGCCCCGACGTGGAAGCGGCGCTGGTGAAGGCGCTGGGCAACGATTTCGAGAAGCTGCTGCCGGAGATGGTCCGGCTCGCCACACCGGATGGCGTTCTTGGCGATGCCGCTTGGGCTGCCTTCCGGGAGAGCTATGCGGACACCCTGCTGCTGTCGCCGTCGTTCACGCTGCGCGGTGGAACGCGGGAAATACTGCGGGGCGTGATTGCCCGGGGGCTGGGGCTGCGCTGATGGAAACGAGAACGCTGCTGCTCGATACCGCAGAGAAGATCTTTGCCGACCATTGTGACAAGACGCTGCTGGACAGCGCGGAGGCGGGCCGCTTTCCGGAAGGGCTCCTGAGCGTGATCCGCGAGGGTGGGTTTCAGCAGCTTGCCATGACGTCTTCCGGTGTGGATCTGGCTGACGCGCTGGCAGTGCTGAAGGCCGCGGGCCGCCACGCCGTGCCGCTGCCACTGGCGGAGATCGTGCTGTCCAACCGCTGGCTGGACCGGGATGACGCGCTGGTGTCCATCGGCACGGGCGACGCGGAAAGTGCACGAGGGGTGCCCTGGGGTCGTCGGGCGGATGCCGTCATCTCGCTCACGCCGGATGGGTCGGCCTGCCTGCTTCGGGATCTGACAGTGACAGAAGGGATCAATCTCGCCGGCGAGCCGCGGGATTCGGTTCGCGCGGCTCGCAGCGAGCGGCTGGATATCAGCGAAGACACCCACACGCTCCTGGCATTGTCCCGGGTGGTGATGATGGCGGGCGGTCTGGAACGGGCGCTCGAGTTGTCCCTCGCCTACGTCACTGAGCGCGAGCAGTTCGGGCGTCCCATCGCCAGATTTCAGGCCATTCAGCATCACATGGCGGTGATGGCGGCAGAGACTGCTGCTGCCATCCGCGCGGCGGATGCCGCCCTCGCCGGGCTCGGCAGCGACCGGTCCGTGGAAGAGGTGGCTGTGGCCAAGAGCCGCGTGGGCGAGGCGGTGGGGGTGGTTGCCGAGCTCGCACATCAGGTACATGGCGCCATGGGCTACACCCACGAACACCGTCTGCACCACACGACGCGCCGACTCTGGTCCTGGCGCGACGAGTACGGCACTGAGCGACACTGGCAGGAACGCCTCGGCCGGCGGCTGACGGCGCTGGTGGCGGCGGAAGGTCCGGACGCGCTGTGGTCGTTCATCGCCACCCGTGAGTGAGCTTCCCGGCAGACCCGAGCCTCCGCTCGAGCTGGCGCTGAGCGAATGTCTGCTCGGCAGCGAGGTCCGTTACGACGGCAGCGGCGCCCGTTCTTCCTTTCCGCACGCCGCGCTGGCAGGCCTGTACCGGTTCCGGGGTATCTGTCCGGAAGTGGGTATCGGCATGCCCGTACCCCGTCCACCCATTCGCCTGGTGGAAAGGGATGGCGTCAGGGCAGTGGGCGTGGCCCGGGGTGATCTGGACTGTACCGATGCCCTTGCAGCGTTTGCCGAGCGACAGGCGGCCACCCTGGGTGATGTCTCGGGCTATGTCTTCATGAAGAACTCCCCATCCTGCGGCTTGTACCGGGTGAAGGTCTATCCGGAAGCGGACGGAACCGTGAGCGGTGCGCCGCAGCGCACCGGGCGAGGGATCTACGCGGCGGCCCTCACACGTCTGCTGCCCGATCTGCCCATGGAGGAAACGGGCCGCCTCAATGACGACGTGCTCCGCGAGAACTTCGTCATGCGCACGTTCGCCTATGCACACTGGCAACGCCTGCTGGCCTTCGGCCTGAGCCGCGGTCGACTCATCGAGTTCCACAGTCGCTACAAGTATCTGCTCATGGCGCACAGCGTGCCGGCTTATCAGGAGGCCGGACGGCTGCTGTCGAACCTCCGCGAAGACTTCGAAGCGAAGGCGGCAGCCTACTTTTCGCTGCTCATGAAGGGTCTCGCCGTCCCCGCCTCGCGGGGCGGCCACGCCAATGTGCTCGCGCACCTGCAGGGATATCTGAAGCGGGTGCTCGACGCCGATACGCGTCGGGAGCTGGCGTCACTGATCAGCGCCTACCGTCGCGGTGAGCAGCCCCTGCTGGCGCCGCTTGCACTGCTCAAGCATCTTCTCAGACGCTATCCGGACCAGTACATCCAATACCAGTCCTATCTGGATCCCCATCCGGAAGCGGCCGGCCTGCGCCGGCCGCTCTAGCCGATCTCCGACAACTCAGGCGGTGACGCCACCATCCGACAGGCTGAGGCCACTGGAAGACTCCTGCAGGCTCTGCTGGCGATAGAGCTCGAAGTAGTGCCCGCGTGCATCCATCAGACTGTGATGGGTTCCGGTTTCGGTGATACGACCGTCCTCGATGACGACGATGCGATTGGCATTGCGGATCGTCGAGAGACGATGGGCGATCACGAAGGCGATACGCCCCCGGAGCACGTTGGCGAGTCCGCGCTGGATATGCTGCTCCGTTTCCGTGTCGACGGAAGACGTGGCTTCGTCCATGACCAGAATCTGTGGATCCGCGAGGATGGCCCGGGCAAAAGAGACCAGCTGTTTCTGTCCGGCGGACAGCCGGCTGCCTCCTTCTCCCGTCGGTGTGTCGTAGCCCGCTTCGAACTGGACGATGAACGGGTGCGCACCGGCAAGCCTGGCTGCCGCCTCCACCTCCGCATCGGAGGCGTCCAGCCGGCCGTAGCGGATGTTCTCGCGAATGGAACCACTGAAGACGTGTGCGTTCTGCAGCACGATACCCAGGTTCGACTGCAGCCAGTGCAGACTCCGGTTCCGGTAGTCCAGGCCGTCGATCAGCACCGCACCACTGGTTGGCTCGTAGAACCTGCAGATGACGTTGACCAGGGTGCTCTTGCCGCCACCCGTCGGGCCGACGATGGCGATGGTCTCGCCGCGCCGGACCGTCAGGTTGACGTCCCGCAGCACAGGGCTGGCCGGATCGTAGGCGAAGCTGACGTTCCTGAGCTCGATCTGCTCGATGGCTGCTTCGCCGCCATCCGGTGCGAAGCGCCCGGTCTCGCCGGTGGCTGTCTGGGTCCGATGCCTGGCCATGGATTCCAGCACGGACTCGGAATCCTTGATCTCTGGGTCCGCCTCGATGAGGCTCAAGATCCGCTCTGCCGATGCCTGGGCCATCTGCATCTCCGCGAACCAGTGACCCAGCTGCTCCACCGGATCGAAGAAGTGGCGTGTGTACGCCATGAAGGCGACCAGTGTGCCGGCCGATATAACCCCACCGAGCATATCGATGCCGCCGATGGCGAGCGCCAGACCCGTGGCCAGACTCGCCAGCGTCAGGACGATCGGTACGTAGATGGCGGCCTGGGTCAGATTGGTGACCGAGGCGCGATACATCTTGCCGGTGAGATCCTGAAACTCCTTCAGATTCGCTTCCTCGCGGACGAAGGCCTTGCTCGTCAGCACGCCCATGATGGCCTCATTGTAGGAGCCCGTGATCCGTGAGTTCGTGGCCCGGACCTGACGGGCGCTCTTCAGGATCCGGCGCTTGAACTTGGTGGACACCCAGGCGAGCACCGGCACGATGGCGAGCACCACCAGCGCCAGCTTGGCGTTGAGAAAGAGCATCACCACGGCGATGCCGAGCATGATCGTCGATCCCCACACCAGGTCCAGGAATCCCCAGGCGAGAATGTTGGACAGCCTCTCGCAGTCGGACGTCATGCGCGCCATCAGCCAGCCGACCGGCCGGTAGTCGTAGAAGCTGAACGACAGCCGCTGCAGGTTCCGGAAACCGTCCCGGCGGATGTCATGGCTGACGTGGGTGCGGATCTTCCCGCCCATCCAGATGAAGCCGCCGATGGACAGAGCCAGGGTGGCGGCGCAGAGCACGTAGGCGAACATCCACGGCACGAGCGTGGCGTCCGCCCCGTGCGCTGAGACGTCGTCCACCACCGCCCGGGTGATCAGCGGAAAGGTGATGTCCGCGCAGGCGGTGGTGAAGGCGAACGTGCCGAGCAGCGTCAGGTCCCGCGGATACTCCCGCACATAGGCGAACAGCTTCTTCCACAGGTCCAGGTTCATGCGCGCGGCCAGCGCCTCCTCATCGAACCCGTCGTCGTAGTTCTCGTCGTCATAGTGATCCATGGCGTTCTCCTTTCCGGTGCGCGGTCGCCTCACCCCCGGCCATGTCGGCACGGATGGATGCGTCCAGCGCTCCCTGAATCTCACAGAGGCGGCGATAAGGCCCGTCCTCCGCCGAAAGCGTCCGATGGTCGCCCAGCTGCACCATTCGCCCCTGATCCAGTACCAGGATGCGGTCGGCGTGCATCACCGAGGACAGCCGGTGGGCGATGATCAGCGTCGTCTGGCGCCCCTTGCGGTGGGCGAGTGCTTCCAGAATCTGCCGTTCCGTGCCGGTGTCCACTGCCGACAGGGAATCGTCGAGCACCAGCACCGGTGGATCCTTGAGCAGGGCACGGGCCAGCGCAACGCGCTGCCGCTGACCTCCTGACAGAGTGACGCCACGCTCACCCACCATGGCCTCGAAACCGTCCGGAAACCGTTCGATGGAGGCATGGATGGCGGCGTCCCGACAGGCCTCGATAATGTCGGCGTCCGGTGCGTTGGGTCGACCCACCTTCAGGTTCTCGCGGATGCTGCGGGAATAGAGGAACGGGTCCTGCAGCACCACGCCGATCTGGGCACGCAGCCAGTGGCGGTTGAGCTCCGTCACCACATGGCCGTCGAGCAGCACCCGGCCGGACTGGTAGGGATACATCCTCAGCAGGACCCGGATGAGGCTGGATTTGCCGGAGCCCGGCGGACCGACCAGCGCCAGAGTTTCTCCGGGGCGGATGTGCACGCTTAGATCCTTCAGTACGGGCTTGTCCGGGTCATAGCCGAAGGTCAGGTGGTCGAAGAGGATCTCCCCGCGGGCTCTGCCGCTCTGGGGCACACGCTCGGTGCTCTCCTCGGGAGCGTCGAGAATCTCGTTGACCCGGCCCATGGAAACGACCGCCTTGCCGGTGTCGGTGAGCACGCGGCCAAGCTGGCGCAGGGGCCAGATCACCATGGACACGTAGGTCATGAAGGCAAAGAGCTCGCCGACGGTCAGCGTGCCCGCCATGATGAATCGACCACCCATGATCAGCACGATGCCGACCTGGCCCATGGCGAAGAAGTCGCTGATGCCCCAGTAGTAGCCCATGAGCCGGATCAGCCGGTAGTTGTGGTTGCGGAACGCGGCATTCTTGGTTCCGAACTTTTCGGTCTCGTAGCCCTGGCGCGCGAATGCGCGCACCACACGGATGCCGGTGAGATTCTCCTGCAGCGTCGCCGTCATCTCGGCTTCGGCTTCGTCGGTGATCTGGAAGACTTCCTTCACCTTGGAAAAGAAGATGTAGGCGCCCACGACCAGGATCGGCATCAGCGAGATGGAGAGCCACGCCAGCGTCGAGTTCAGATAGAACAGGAAGGGCATCACGCACAGCAGCAGCATGACGGCCCGGCCGATCTCCACCACGTCGGATGACAGGAACACACGCAGCGTTTCCACGTCAGAACTCGCCCGCTGAACCAGATCGCCGGTGTCCGCGGTGTCGTAGAAGGCGGCGCGCAGGTTATGCATGCGCCTGTACAGCGATTCGCGCAGCCCCCTGATGATGGCCTCGGACGCCGTCGCGGCGAGCCGGCCGCGGAAGAACAGGAACAGCCCGGCCAGCACCGTCGCAAGCACCGCCAGCACCGACGAGATTATCAGGTAGTCGAGGTAGGGTGACTCACCCCCGAGCGCGAGCGCGAGATTCAGCAGCCCCGGCTGTGCGTAGCTGAGGTCCCGCTCGACCACCAGGTCGATGGCGTACTTGCCGATCAGAGGCGAGCCGAACATGAACACGTTCATGAGGGCCATCGACAGCACGGCGCCAGCGTAGCGATGACGCTGGCCTCGCGTGATCCGCCACAGGTTGTACGTATTTTCGTTGCTCATCGTTCTGTCCAGAATGCGTTGACGTCATGGTGCGACCCGGAGTGCGGGTGGCCCTCGAGCGTCCGAATACGGACTTCTACAATGAGATCGAGGCGCTGCCCGTGATGGGCGAGTCCTCGAGTAGGTAGTGGAGCGTCAGCTCAAGGAATCGCCACCGGTGCCGGCATCGCTGCCGCGGGATCGGCCGATGCCGGTATTGCCCGGCACTACCCAGGCACAGGCATCGTTCCCGTGGAAAGCTGCTCTTCGGCGCGTGATGTATGTCTCTGTGTACATCATGAGTGCACTCCCTGATACATCGTCTGTCGCGTACGGCGGCGTTGGTCGTGGAATTCCCGAACTGATCCCAACGGGATGAGCGGCGGGTGTGAAAAAGTGCGCCGGATGTTAACCCCGATCAGTCGGCGGGTTCAACGAATTTGTAGACAAACTTGGAGGTTTTTCCGCGGATTGCCGGGTCGAACACGCTGATGTTGAGGGGATCCGCCGGATTTTCCAGCACGTCCGAACTGCCGACGAACTCGAAGCCGTGATCCTCGATGTCCATTCTGGCATAGGCTGGATCGATCCGATGCAGATCCTGCGCCGAGCTCGAGCCGGTACCGGGCAGCGCGACATGATCCACCACGGCCAGCGTACCGCCCGGCTTCAGCACTCTGTGCAGCATCACGAAGAAGGTATCCGGATCCAGGTCCCAGCCGTCGGTTTTATAGTAGAGGTCGTGGTAGGTCATCACCATGAGCACCAGATCCACGGAATCGTCGGGTAGATCGATGGCGTCGAGCTCCCGGTCATAGCGGACCACGTCGGGCAGACGGTCATCGGCCAGCCGCTGAGCCACGGCGTCGCCGGCGAAGCCGAGATAGGCGGCGTTGTTGTGCATGTACACCGTGCCTTCCGGCCCCATGGCTCTCGTCAGGATCTCGGAGTAGTAGCCGCCACCGGCGAAGAGATCGAGGGCGACCCCGCTCACCGGGACGCCGACGAAGTGCAGGACCTCTGCGGGATGGCTGTTCACGTCCCGATCCCGGTCCGCCGCCGGACGATCCGGTGAGGCGATGGCGTCGTCGATGCTGTCCGCGAACGTGGGAGCGCCCAGGAAGAGCGACACCACCACGAGGCTGCGCAACAGTCTCTTCCCCGATCTTTGCAGAAGCTTGGACAGCCGAACTATCATTCCCTGCCCCAGTCGGTCGTTGCTCATCAGTCTCTCCGGTGCGTCTTCCCGCTGCTCCGGATGGTGCGACAACCGTCGACAGGGTTCAACCAGATGGAGTTCGATGGCGTATCGCGGTGAAGGTAGCCACAGCACAGACTTACGAGCAGGAACGCAACGAGCGTGCCCGCCGACTGCTGGAGATTCTCGAGCTCGAGCGGATCGAGGAGAACCTCTTCCGGGGGATGAACGAAGCCCGCGGCAACTACCGCCTGTTCGGGGGTCAGGTGCTTTCTCAGGCGCTCCGAGCTGCCTATGCGACCGTCTCTGACCGCCACGCCCATTCCGTGCACGGCTACTTCATGCGGGCTGGCGATGCTTCGCTACCCGTGCTCTACGAGGTCGACCGGATCCGCGACGGACGTTCGTTTACCACCCGGCGGGTGGTCGCGATCCAGGAAGGTCATGCGATCTTCAGCATGAGCGTGTCGTTTCAGATTGACGAGCACGGCTTCGAGCACGCCGCGTCCATGCCGAACGTGCCGCCGCCGGAGGAACTCGAGGACGACATGATCGTCGCTGCGCGATTGCCCGAAGACCATCCGGGCCTGAGCCCCATGGCGAGTCGGCCCCGTCCGTTCGAGATGCGGTCCGTATTCCCGCTCGGCTCGGAAGCCTGGCAGCGGAACCGGTTCTGGAACCCGGTGTGGATCCGCTTCGCCAGCCACGTATCGGGAGACGACGGCACGCTGTCGCGGTGTCTGCTTGCCTACGCGAGTGACATGGGGCTGGTATCCACCACCGTGCTGCCGCACCAGGGTGCCGTTTCCCGGGATCAGGTACAGATGGCGAGCCTGGATCACGCGCTCTGGATTCACCGTCCGGTATCGCTCGATGGCTGGCTGCTGTTTCACAAGCACACGAGCACGGCCAACGGTGCTCGGGGTCTGGTGCACGCGGCGTTCTACGATGTCAGGGGAACGCTGCTCGCTTCCGTCAGTCAGGAAGGGCTGGTGCGTGAGAAGCGGACGGCGCCGGAGGCCTGAAATCCGGATCCGACGCTCAGTCGGAAAAGTATCCTACGTCCCGGATGGAGAAGGTCAGCGGCACCGAGCCTGTCAGCAGTGACAGTGCGGCGGTGTCTTCCTCCGGCAGTGGAATGTGCGTTGCATCCAGGCGGGACTCACCCCAGGTCGGGTCCACAGCAGTCCAGTTGCCATCCACATAGAGCTCATTCCAGGCGTGATAGGCAAAGGCAGGTTCGGCACCATCCGCATAGGCCAGCCCGAATACGGTGAGCGCCGGTATGCCCTGGCTGCGGGCCAGCGTCGTGAGCAGGTCGGCGAACTCGGTGCAGTCACCACGGGGATCTGCGATCAGGTCGATAACGTGCCGCGTCGGCATGCCGGGCCGATAGTCGAGGAAATGATGCACGAAGTCAGTGAGCGCGAGTGCACGCTCCGATTCGGTGCTGGCGTTGCGGACGGCGCTGGCGGCCAGTGCCGCAATCTCCGGGTGCATGCTTGGAATGTGCAAGGTTTCTTCCCGGTAGTCGGAACGGACCGGTCCACCGACAATGGCGGGTGCGCTGAGGACCAGCTGCCAGTCATTCCCGTGTGTCTGTATGTCAGCGAAGATCTCTCGGGGGTCATCCGTACCCTGCACACCGAGTACCAGTCGCGAGATCCGGGTGTGATCGGGCAGACGCCGATCCAGAGGGATGTAGTAGCTGGCGGCCTGCAGCGCGCTGCGCGGTGCCAGCGCATCCCGCCGGGTGGTGCGTGTCAGGTCGAAGAGACCGGAGATCGTCAGGTGCCGGGGTACGTAGTGCGTGTCCAGCTCGATGCGGGTAGCGGAGTAGGGTGCTGCGTTGGCGATCACGTAACCCTCGTCCGTGCGGGAAACGACCTCGAAGGTACGGGCCACACGGGCGGAGCGGTCGAAGTCGAGCGTGTCGACTGATTTCCGGGTACCTTCCGCCGGCTGTTCGGTCGCCAGCCAGAGCTCGAAATGCAGGTAGTCCGCCAGTGAATACTGCCAGTCTAGATGCCGGTCGGCCGTACCGTCCGGAGGCACCCTGATCGCTGCGTAGTCGCCTTTCCGGCCCTCGATCCGCACACCGGCGGGTGCGGCCCGGCCGTTCGTCTGCAGATGTTCGGCCCGGAGCAGCGGGTGTGGCGGTGAAGCGTCGAACACCCGGCGCGCCGTGGTCGAAACCGGCTCGACAGAGCCGAGCGCGAATCGCTGCTCGCTCTCGAAGACCCAGTTGCCTTCGGGGTCCCGGTAGTTCCGCGTGTGCCAGTAGCCCAGGTGACGCCCGTCCAGTGACAGCCGGTACCACCGCTCGCCCAGCAGTGAGCGCGCCATGCCTGCCTCTGGGCTCGCAGGACTGAGCTGCCAGGCGATGAACACCAGGAACGCGCAGATGAGGCTCGCGATGAGTAGTCTTGCAGGCAACGGTGACGGACAGCTTGTGCTCGGGATGCGGGGTACCGCGCAGAGCCGGGAGTATCGCACGTCCGCGATTCCGGGGAGGGATTTTCCGGTAGATCCGGCAGATCCGGTAGAATAGCCCGTTGCTCCCCGGTGCTCGGAAGATGACCACACGCAGCGAACTCGAAGACGGCCACAGGCCATCGTCTGCTGGCGAACCAGCCGACGGCGGCACCGATTTCATCCGTCAGCGCATCCGTCGTGACCTGGAAAGCGGCGTGGTGACGGGCGGTGTCGTCACGCGATTCCCGCCGGAACCGAACGGTTTCCTGCACATCGGCCATGCCAAGTCGATCTGCCTCAACTTCGGGGTGGCGGAGGAGTTCGGCGGTGAGACCTACCTGCGCTTCGACGACACCAATCCGCTCAAGGAGAGTGACGAGTACGTGGAGGCCATCAAAGCGGATGTCTCCTGGCTCGGATTCGACTGGGGTGACAGGCTGACCTTCGCGTCCGACTACTTCGAACAGCTCTACCGGTTTGCCGTCGAGCTCATCGAACAGGACAAGGCCTTCGTCTGTTCGCTTTCCGGCGAGGAGATCCGCAGCACCCGCGGCACCCTGACCGAACCCGGTACGCCTTCCCCGTATCGGGATCGCAGCGTGGCGGAAAATCTGGACCTGTTCGCACGCATGCGGGCCGGGGAGTTCCGCGACGGTGAGCACGTGCTCCGGGCAAAGATCGACATGGCCTCGCCCAACCTGAACATGCGCGACCCGGTGATCTACCGGATCCGCCATGCGCATCATCAGCGGACGGGGAGTACCTGGGTGATCTATCCCATGTACGACTTCACGCATTGCATCTGTGACGCACTGGAAGGCATTACCCACTCCCTGTGCACGCTCGAGTTTCAGGATCACCGGCCCCTGTACGACTGGGTGCTCGACAACATCAATGTCAACTTTCACCCGCCGCAGATCGAGTTTTCCCGGCTGGGTCTGACGCATACGGTCATGAGCAAGCGGCTGCTCAACCGCCTGGTCACCGAGCATCGGGTCGATGGCTGGTCCGACCCACGCATGCCCACCATCGCCGGACTCCGTCGTCGCGGCGTGACACCAGCGGCCATCCGGGAATTCTGCCGGCGCATCGGCGTCACCAAGCAGGACAATCTGGTGGAGGTGGAACTCCTCGAGTTCTGCGTCCGCCAGGACCTCGAGGGCAGCGCGCCGCGTGGCATGGCGGTGCTGGATCCGCTGAAGGTGACCCTGACCAACTACGGCGGTGATGGCGAGGTGCTGACAGCACCCTGGCATCCGCAGCTGCCGGTGCTCGGTGAACGGGAGCTCACCTTCGGGCAGACGCTCTATATCGAGCAGGAGGACTTCAGTGACGACCCGCCACCCAAGTACAAGCGCCTCTCACCCGGCGAGATGGTCAGGCTGCGTTACGGCTACATCATCCGCTGCGACGAGGTGATCCGCGATGAATCCGGCCGTCCGGTGGAGCTCCGATGCAGCTACGTCGCAGAGTCGAAGAGTGGCAGTGACACCAGCGGCCTGAAGCCGAAGGGGGTCATTCACTGGGTGGACGGCGCGACGGCCATGCCGGTGCGCGTGCGTGCTTATGATCATCTGTTTACAGATGCGGCACCCGATTTCTCGGACCTGGATGCGGCGCTGAATCCGCACTCACTCACGGAGCATGCCGCCCTGGTCGAGCCGGCCATCGATGCAAGCCGGGAGACCCGCTTCCAGTTCGAGCGCCTGGGGTACTTCCACCGCGATCCCGACACCGCCGGGCTTTATCATCGAACCGTGACGCTCCGTGACGGCTACCGGCCATAGGAGGCAGTGATGAGCGAGCAGAGTGTGACCGTCATGGAGGTGAGCCCCCGTGACGGCCTGCAGAACGAATCGGCCCGGCTGACTACCGAGGAGAAGATCACCCTGGTGGAGCGGGCGCTGGATGCCGGTGCTCGCCGGATCGAGGTCACCAGCTTCGTGCATCCCAAGGTGGTGCCGCAGATGGCGGATGCGGAGGACGTCTGTCGGGGTATTCCTCAGCGGGGCGACGTCACCTACACGGGACTGGTGCTCAACCGCCGGGGCTACGAACGGCTGCTGGCGACGGAACGGCTCGACGAGGCGGGTATCGTCATTCCGGCTTCGGACACCTTCGGCAGTCGCAATCAGGGCATGACGATCAGCGAGGGTCTGGCAATGGCGACGGACATCCTGCGTGACGCCCGCCGCCGGGGGTTCCGTGCCCAGGTGACCATCGCCGTGGCCTTCGGCTGCCCGTTCGAAGGCGATGTGCCCGCGGATCGGGTCGTGGAGCTGGCAAAGGCGCTGGCCGACGCAGGCCCCGTGGAGCTGGCGCTGGCTGATACCATCGGTGTTGGCGTGCCGAGGCAGGTTACCGAGCTGTTCGGACGGCTCCGGGAGGCGTTCGATGGCGAGCTGCCGCTCAGAGCCCATTTTCACGACACCCGCAACACGGGCATTGCCAACGCGGCGGCGGCGCTGGATGCGGGCGTCGCGACCCTGGATGCCAGTATCGGCGGTATCGGCGGCTGTCCGTTCGCCCCCAATGCCAGCGGTAACATCGCCACCGAGGATCTGGTCTACCTGCTCAACCGCTCCGGTGTCGTCCACGGGCTTGATCTGCCCCGGCTCATCGATGCGGCGGAATGGCTCTCCGGTGCGCTCGGCAAGCCGGTGCCCTCGAGCCTGCTCCGGGCGGGGGATTTCGTGCCGGAGAGCGCGGCCGGGACAGCGG
>QJYB01000116.1 GCA_003247835.1 Gammaproteobacteria bacterium
AGCCATAGATCAGCAGCGAATCGAACATCTCCGGAAAATCCGTGTTCCGGCTGGTGCCGGCCGGATCAGTGGCCGCCGCCGCCCACGACCGCACCCAGCTGGAAGATCGGCAGGTACATGGCGATGATCAGGCCGCCGACGAGCACGCCGAGCACGGCCATGATCATCGGTTCCATCAGTGCGGTGAGGTTGTCGACCGCGTTGTCGACCTGCTCTTCGTAGTAGGACGCCGATTTGTCGAGCATGTCGTCGAGCGCGCCTGCTTCTTCACCGATGGCCACCATCTGGATGATCATGTTGGGGAAGACTCCGGTGGATCTCATCGCGAAGTTGAGCTGCTGGCCGCTGGAGACATCGTCGCGGATCTTGTAGACGGCCTCGACGTAGACCGAGTTGCCGGTCGAGCCGGCAACGGAGTTCAAAGCGTCGACGAGCGGCACACCGGCCGCGAAGGTAGTCGACAATGTTCTCGCGTACCGCGCCACTGACGATTTTTCGATGATCGAACCGGCGATCGGCGCCTTCAAGGCAAGGCGATCGATGGTGTCTCTCATCTTCTTTGACCGCTTACGGGCAGCAAGAAAGGCAGCGATCGTTGCGCCGACGCCGGCGACGATGATCAGCCAGTATGATTGCACAAACTCCGAGATATTGATGACGAACTGCGTGAAGGCCGGCAGCTCGGCACCGAAGCCTCTGAACACCTCCTGAAACTGAGGCACGACCTTGATCAGCAGAATCCCGGATACGATGAAGGCGACGACCAGCACCGCGATGGGATAGGTCATTGCCTTCCTGACTTTGGCCTTCAGCGACTCGGTCTTCTCCTTGTAGGTGGCGATCCGATCCAGCATGGTCTCCAGCGAGCCGGACTGCTCGCCCGCGTCGACCAGGTTGCAGAACAGATCGTCGAAATACACCGGATGCTTGCGCAGCGCCGAGGCAAACGAGCTGCCTCCGGAAACGTCGTTGCGGACCGCCTTGACCAGTTCCGACACCTTGGGCTTGTCCAGGCCGTCGGCGACGATGTCGAAAGCCTGAACCAGCGGCACACCGGCTCTCATCATGGTTGCCATCTGCCGCGTGAACAGCGCGATGTCGGCAGGCTTGATGCTGCCGCCTGCCTTTAACGAGAAACCCTTGGTCTTCTTCCTGACCTTGTTGGCGACGATGCCCTGGCGCCGGAGTTCCGCGCGGGCGATTGCCGGGCTGGAGCTGGAAATCTCACCCTTGGTCTTCTTGCCGTGACGGTCGGTTCCTTCCCAGAGGAATATTGCGCTTTCGGCCATGGTCTACTTCCTGTCTGGCTCCGCCTTTGTCGTCCGGACGATCAATGTCCGGTGGTTACCCGGTTGCATTCTTTCAAACTGGTCACACCCTGCATGACCTTGACGAGGCCCGAGCGCCTGAGATCATTGAAGCCGAGTTTCTTGGCCTGGGCGGCAAGTTCGATGCTGTTGCCTTCTTCCATGATAATACGCTGCATCTCTGGCGTAATTTTAACTACTTCATAGATTCCCACTCTGCCCTTATAGCCTTCCTTGCACTTGTTGCAGCCGACGGCCTGGAAGATCTCGAAGCGGTCCTTCAGATCCTCTTCTGTAAAGCCTTCTGCCAGGAGCGTCTCATGAGGGACGTCCATCGGTTGCTTGCAGCTGGGGCAGAGGCGCCTGGCCAGACGCTGGGCGATGATCAGGTTGACGCTGGTTGCCAGGTTGAACGCCGGCACGCCCATGTTCCTGAGCCGGGTCAGCGTTTCCGCAGCCGAGTTCGTGTGCAGCGTGGAGAGCACCATGTGACCGGTCTGGGCAGCCTTGATGGCGATCTCTGCCGTTTCCAGGTCCCGGATCTCACCGACCATCACCACGTCCGGGTCCTGACGCAGGAAGGCTCTGAGCGCGGAAGCGAAGTCGAGCCCCACCCGGTGGTTCACGTTGACCTGGTTGATGCCTTCCAGGTTGATCTCCACCGGATCCTCGGCCGTCGCGATGTTCCGCTCGTCGGTGTTGAGAATGTTGAGGCCCGTGTACAGCGTGACCGTCTTGCCGCTGCCGGTAGGCCCGGTCACCAGAATCATGCCCTGTGGCCTGTGGATGGCTTCCATCAGCATCTTCTGCTGGACCTCTTCGAAGCCCAGGGCCTCGATACCCATCTTCGCGCTGCCGGGGTCCAGAATCCGCAGCACGACTTTCTCGCCCCACAGCGTGGGGAGTGTGTTCACCCGGAAGTCGATGGCCTTGGTCTTGGACAGCTTCATCTTGATCCGGCCGTCCTGGGGCACACGGCGTTCGGAGATATCGAGCTCCGACATGACCTTGAGACGGGCCGCAAGTCGCGTTCCCAGATTCACCGGAGGCGAGGTCACCTCATGGAGCACGCCGTCCGTTCGGAACCGGACCCGGTAAGTGCGTTCGTAGGGTTCGAAGTGAATGTCGGACGCGCCTGACTTGATGGCGTCGAGCAGCATCTTGTGCACGAAGCGGACGATTGGTGTGTCGTCGGTACCGGACGGAGCGTCGTCGTCATCGACATCGTCGTCCACCGCCTCCATGTCCAGGTTGACCAGGTCATCATCGGCCAGATCTCCCAGGCCGTCGTCTTCGGTCGCGTTGAGATACTGATCGATGATGGTCGTCAGCTTGTCGTCTTCGACCAGCACCGCTTCCGTGGAAACGCCGGTGTGGAACTTGATCTCGTCGAGTGCCTGCAGGTTGGTCGGATCCGATACCGCCACGAACAGACGAACACCCCGCCGCACCAGGGGCAGCGCGTGGTGTTTACGGATCAGGTTTTCCTTGACGATGTCGCGGGGAATGCTGGTGAGGTCGAAGGCAGCCAGATCCATCAGCGGAACCCCGAACTCTTCGGAGGCGCTGTTGGCGATCACCCGGGCTTCCGCGTGGCCGTTCTGCACCAGGTAACTGACGAAGGGAACTCCGCGCTTGCGGGCTTCCTCGCTGGCGGACAACGCGGTGTCGGTCGCTATGATGTTCTCTTCGACCAGACGTCGTGCCAGGCCATTGAGGGGTACGGGTTCGGATGCCATGAGGCGTGCAGTCCTTGTCCTTTCGAAAGAGCGGATCTAAAACCGGTTTTGAGCAGGCAAACCATACAGTTGGCCTGCTTCCCAAGTCTAATCCTGAATCACCCAACGCCCGATAAGCAGGTCACAGTTTTGTCAGGACGCTTTCTGCATCATGAGGCCCGTCGGTAACGTCCGTCCGATGACGGGCTGTGCTTTCTTCGGCGCCGCGTGCGGCCGCCGGGCAGGACCGGGAGACGTGCCCATTCTGGCACGATTCCCAGGGCCGCCGGCCTGACGGAGAGCGTCAGCATGTGACAGAAGTCAGCAGGCTGAGGTGATCGTCGAGGCCACGGTTCTAACCCTGCCGGTGTGGCGTTCCCGGTTGTTGCGAAAGAACTAAGTTGCTGATTTTAAAAAGCTTCTGGAGGAAGCATAGACGTGAGGCACGCTCTCTCTGTCGAAAGTGGCACACGGATTGCACCTTCCATAGCGACTCGCGGCGAGCCTCGGCTGCCACGTTTTGACTAGAAGTCTTACACTGTGATTGACGGAGTAACGTTCAAAATGAAAAGCACGATTCAGAAGGGTTTTACCCTGATCGAACTGATGATCGTGGTGGCCATCATCGGTATCCTCGCCGCTGTGGCGCTGCCCGCGTATCAGGACTACATCGAAAACTCGAACATGGCGAAAGTGACCTCGCACTACGAGGAGAGCATTCGTCTGATCGAGAATGAGTTCCGCAAGGTTCAGGCTGACGTAGCCGTTGGCCGTCTGGCTAACCTGGCTGCTGCCGACGCTCTGTACCCGAACGCGGCTGCCTGGGTAACGCTGCTGAACTCCAACGGCGGCACGGCGCCTGGTGGTGGTGTTCCCTACGCCGTTGCCGTCGACGACGCGCTTGGCATCGTTGGGATCGCGGTCACTGCTGGTACCTTCGCGGGCCGGGACCTCGTGGTCACGGTAACCCGTCCGGGCTACGGTGCATTCGCGGCAGGCGTGAACTCTGCAGTGAACTTTGCCGATATCTGATCAAGTGACAACGACTTGATCGATGAGAGGAGGGGTCGTTCAGACCCCTCTTTTTTTTCCTCAAAACGAGCCAGAACCTCATGAAGACAAGAACAGGCATAGCCAGCAGAGACCGGGGATTCTCACTTCTCGAGCTGATGATTACCGTGGCCATCATCGCCATCATTTCGGCCGTCGCGATACCCCTCTACACAGGCTACATGGCGACCTCCCGTGACGCGGTTCTGGTCAACAACATCCGAACCATCGAGGTCTTCCAGGAAGATCAGCGCTTGAGGACCGGGGCATATCTGACGAACGCCGCCAACGCCGCAGCGATCGAAGCTGCCATTGACTGGGTGCCGGAAGGCGACGAACCGGGAACGACCTACTCCATTGCGCCCGGCGCTGGTGGTACCTACCAGGTGACCGCGACCGCGCCAGACGGCACCGTGGTCTGCCTGCGCCTACCCGATGGGGTCCGTTGCTGATCGATCGCTTGCCCCCTCGAACTTTCCCGGGGCGGAAAAAATCGGTATTCTGCGCGGCCTCGGGGAGTCGCGCCGGAATAGCTCAGTCGGTAGAGCGACTGATTCGTAATCAGTAGGTCCGCGGTTCGATTCCGCGTTCCGGCACCAGCCACCCTCCGAACTGCTACTGCCCCTCATCACCGTCGGAAGACGACGCCAGCCCGCCGGGGATCGCCACATAGTCGAACTTCCCGTCCGACGGGTGATAGGCGATAGCCGCGAGTGTGTAACGCGTGCCGAACGGCAGAAACACGTAGTCGTTCAGCGTCCCGCCGTGTGTCGTCAGGAACGCGTCCAGGAAAGGCCCTTCCATGTCCTTGCCGCGAAGGTAGTCCTCGGACAGACCGTCCCTTTCGGGATCGATCTGGTTGAAGTCGAAAGGCTCGTAGTACTCGGACAGGGTGCTCAACGGCACGGAAGCGTCCATCGAGTCCCGTCGGATCGACAGTTGCTGTTCGGGATCGTCGGGCAGGTGGACGTGAATCCAGTAGGGAGGACTGCCAGGGAAGCCGGAAAAGTCCGGCACCGGCTGATCGGCCTCGCGATAGTCGTCCTGCGTCATGCTGCGGAAGATACCGTCAGAGAAAACGATGGCGATCGGTCGCTCAGAGTACACGACCCACATCCCGGCGATCAGACAGACGGCCTGAAACACGCCAATGCACGTGAGATCGAACCTGAGGCTGGGTTTACCCTTTTTATAGACGATGAGGGTAAGCACGGGGCCGAGGACCAGGTCGACGAGCGCCACGATCCGGATTCCCTGCCAGCCGCCATCGGAGGCAAAGAAGAAGTCGGGGTACCAGTGATACAGAATCACGTAGCCGAGTAGCACAAATATGATCAGGCTGATGCCGAGATGAACGGCGAAGGCGCCGAAGCGGTTCATGCGGTCACTCCTTACAGCGGAACCGCCGGATCCCGATCCGTGAGTCTTCAACCGTGCCCGAACTCACGGTTCAGGCGGACTCGAATCGCATGGACAGATCCAGCGGTCTGACGGTCTTGGTCAGCTCACCTACGGAAATGTAGTCCACGCCGGCTTCGGCGACCTTGACGATCGTCTCACGGTTGATGCCCCCCGAGGACTCCAGCAGAACGCGACCCCGTGCGATCTGCGCGGCACGATCGGTATCGTCGGCGGTGAAATCGTCCACCATGGCGATGTCGGCGCCGGCATCGATGGCCAGCTGCAGCTCGTCGAGGCTTTCCACTTCCACTTCCACCTTCAGCTCGGGGTGGAGTGTGCGGGCGCGAGCCACCGCGGCGCCGATGCTGCCCGCTGCGGCGATGTGATTCTCCTTGATCAGGAACTGATCGTAGAGGCCGATGCGATGGTTTTCACCGCCGCCACAGCGCACTGCATACTTCTGTGCCAGACGCAGACCGGGGATGGTCTTCCGCGTATCGAGCAGGCGTGCCGGTGTGTGGGCGATCAGGGCCACGTACTCGGCAGTCAGGGTCGCGGTGCCGGAGAGCAGCTGCAGGAAGTTGAGCGCCGGTCGCTCGGCGGTGAGCAGCGATGCGGCTGGACCCGCTAGGCGGTAGAGCAGTTGACCAGCCTCGACACGCTGACCGTCGGCCACCGCGGGCTCGAACGAGATCCGCTCGTCCACCTGACGACAGACCTCGCGAACCCAGGGCAGACCAGCGATCACGCCGGCTTCGCGGGTGATGACCCGCGCGGTGGCGGTCACCTCCGGATCGATCAGCGCGGCGGAGACATCGCCACTGCCGACGTCCTCGTCGATAGCCGCAGTGACGTTGGCACGAATGGCGGCCGCGAAGTCTGCTTCGGTCACACCGGTCGGGAGAAACTGCATTGGCGCTCGAATCTGCTCTGAAGGTATAAACGTTACGGCGCGCCGGCGGGCAGAACAAGCCGGTTGCCTGTTGAGAGAGGAACACCCTGTTGCACGTCAGAGAGGATCATTGGCTGGCCCGCGTACGTCGCCGACCGTCACCCAACCGGGGGCCCAGACCGGATCCGGCCGACATCAGCCTGGTGGTCGTCCATGGCATTTCCCTGCCGCCCGGGGTCTTCGGCACCCCGCTGGTGGAGGATCTGTTTCAGAACCGACTCGATGTGAGCCGGGATCCGCGTCTTGCCGATCTGGAAGGCGTACGGGTGTCGGCACATCTGTTCATCGACCGACGCGGTCGAACTACCCAGTTCGTCCCGTTCAGCGAGCGGGCCTGGCATGCCGGATTATCCACGTGGCGCGGCAGGGACGGCTGCAACGATTTCTCCATCGGCATCGAGCTGGAAGGGGAAGACCGACGTGCCTACACGCGGAGTCAGTACCGTCGTCTGCAGAGCGTCCTGGCTGCGCTCTTCGCTCGATATCCACAGCTGTCACGGAATGCCGTGGTCGGTCATCAGGAAATTGCGCCGGGCAGGAAGACGGATCCCGGACCTGCCTTCGACTGGCAGCACCTGCTGAGCGCGCTGTGGTGAAGGGGCGGAGCCGTATCGGCATCGATCTGGGGGGCACCAAGATCGAAGGCATTCGCCTGGAGCCGGATGGCAGGATTTCCAGCCAGATGCGCCTGGATACGCCGAGAAACGACTACGCCGCAACCGTGAACGCCGTCGCCGGGCTGGCGCTTGACCTGGACCGGGGGGAGGGGCTGTGCATCGGGGTAGGCGCGCCGGGCGCCTGGATACCGAGACTCGGTTACATGCAGAACTGCAACTCGACCTGGCTCAATCGGCGCCCGCTGCTCGACGATCTGGTCCACGCGCTGGGCGAGCGGGTCCGTCTCGCGAACGATGCCGACTGCTTCGTACTGTCGGAAGCCCACGATGGCAGTGCGGCGGGTCGGCACGCGGTCTTCGGGGTGATTCTGGGCACCGGTGTCGGTGGCGGGCTGGTTGTGGGTGGCAGCCTGGTGCAGGGACCGAACGGACTGACGGGTGAGTGGGGGCACACACCGCTCAGCGGTGTCCATCCGGGGCTGTCTCAGCGGCGCTGCTACTGCGGCCGTTTGAACTGTGTGGAGACTCATCTTTCCGGTCCGGGGCTGCTTGCCACCCACCGGAACCTGTGGCCGGAGGAACCCTCACCCCCCGAGACAGCGCAGGCGGTCTATGCCGTCGCGATGCTCGACCAGGCGGAACCCGACTGGTACCGGTTGGACGCCGGCTCCGGGAACGCGGTCGTTCGGGCTCGGGGTACGCTCAGCGTATACTGCGCCCTGCTGGCGGAGAACCTCGCCCGGATCGTCAACATCGTCGACCCGGATGCCATAGTGCTCGGTGGTGGACTGTCGCAGATGCTGGAGATCTATGCGGCAGTACGCGAGCTGATGGTGCCGCACGTTTTTGGAGAAGTGTTCGAGACCGAGCTTCTGCCGCCGACCTTCGGTGCCGCCAGCGGGGTGCGTGGCGCCGCCTGGCTGTGGCCGCTCGAAGACTGACCCCACCAGGTGTAACCCGATCAGAAGAACCAGAGGACGACGATGGCCTATCCGCGTGAGCTGACGGATTCGGACCCGACGGAGACCCGTGAGTGGCTCGATTCGCTCGAGTACATTCTCGAAAACGGCGGCGTGGACCGGGCCAACTTTCTGCTGGAGCGTCTGTCCGCGCGCATGACGAAGACCGGAGCGCGGCTGCCGTACACCATCACCACGCCGTACCGCAACACGATTCCCTCCAACCGGGAAGCGTTCATGCCGGGGGATCTGTTCATGGAGCGGCGCATCCGCTCGCTCATCCGCTGGAACGCGCTGGCGATGGTGGTGCGGGCGAACAGCCGGCCGGGAGAGCTCGGTGGCCACATCTCGTCGTTTGCGTCATCGGCGACTCTGTATGACGTCGGTTTCAACTACTTCTTCCGGGGCCCGCAGGAGCACGCGGGCGACCTCATCTATTTCCAGGGGCATGCCGCGCCCGGTATCTATGCCCGATCGTTTCTGGAAGGACGGCTGGACGAGGAGCAGCTGGACAACTTCAGGCAGGAGACGGGGGGGCGGGGACTCTCTTCCTATCCTCATCCCTGGCTCATGCCGGACTACTGGCAGTTCCCGACGGTCTCCATGGGCCTCGGACCCATTCAGGCCATCTATCAGGCCCACATCATGAACTACCTCCACAACCGTGGCCTGGTGGACAAGGGCGACCGGAAAGTCTGGGCGTTTCTCGGTGATGGTGAGTGTGACGAGCCGGAAGCCCTGGGCGCACTGTCCATGGCCGGCCGTGAGAAGCTCGACAACCTGATCTTCGTGGTGAACTGCAATCTGCAGCGGCTCGACGGGCCGGTTCGCGGCAATGCCAAGATCATCCAGGAGCTGGAAGGCTCCTTCCGCGGTGCGGGCTGGAACGTCATCAAGGTCGTGTGGGGCAGACTGTGGGATCCGCTGTTCGCAAACGACACGCACGGGCTCATGCAGCAGCGCATGAACGAGGTGGTGGACGGCGAGTACCAGAACTACAAGGCCAAGGGGGGCGGCTATACCCGCGAGCACTTCTTCGGTCGTTATCCCGAGCTCGCCGCCATGGTGGAGAAGCTGTCCGATGAGGACATCATGCGGTTGAACCGGGGCGGGCACGACCCGTTCAAGGTTTACGCTGCCTACCATGCAGCCGTCAATCACACCGGCGAGCCCACCGTGATTCTGGCGAAGACCGTCAAGGGTTACGGCATGGGTGATGCAGGCGAAGCGGAGAACGACACGCACCAGGTGAAGAAACTGGACCTGGAGGAGCTCAAGCATTTCCGCAACCGGTTCGACATCCCCCTGACGGACAAGGAGCTCGAAGACATCCCCTTCTACCGGCCTGCGGATGACAGTCCGGAGATGAAGTACCTGAAAGCCCAGCGGGAACGGCTGGGCGGCGTGCTGCCGAAGCGGGTGGTGGCCGCGGACGTGCTGAAGGTACCGGCACTTTCGACCTTCAAGGCCCAGCTCGACGGCACAGGCGAGCGGGAGAACTCCACCACCATGGCATTCGTGCGGTTCCTGGCAACATTGCTGCGCGACAAGTCCATCGGCCCACGAGTGGTGCCCATCGTTCCGGACGAGGCGCGGACCTTTGGTATGGAGGGCATGTTCCGTCAGCTCGGTATCTACTCTTCCGCCGGCCAGCTCTACGAGCCCGAAGACTCCGGTGAGATTGCCGCCTACCGGGAGTCCATTGACGGTCAGGTGCTGGAAGAAGGTATCAACGAGGCAGGTGCGTTCTCGGCCTGGCTCGCCGCAGCGACCTCCTACAGCACGCACCAGTACACGCTGATCCCTTTCTACATCTATTACTCCATGTTCGGTTTCCAGCGGATCGGGGATCTGGCCTGGGCGGCCGGAGACAGTCAGGCGCGTGGCTTTCTGCTCGGCGGCACATCCGGTCGGACCACCCTGAACGGTGAAGGTCTTCAGCACCAGGACGGGCACAGTCACGTGCTGGCGTCGACGATTCCGAACTGCGTGGCCTACGACCCCTGCTATGCCTACGAGCTGGCGGTGATCCTGCGGGAAGGGCTGCGACGCATGGTGGAGGAGCGGGAAAGCGTCTTCTATTACGTGACGGTGATGAACGAGGCCTACGTCCAGCCGCCCATACCGGAGGGTGTGGAGGAGGACATCCTCAAGGGCCTGTACCGGCTGCGCCGCCTGGAAGGCACGGGTCCGGTGGTGCGGCTGCTCGGAGCCGGCACCATCCTTCGGGAGGTCGAAGCGGCGGCCGTCGTGCTCAATGAACGCCATGATCTCACCGTGGAGGTGTTCAGCGTGACGAGCTTCACCGAGCTCAGCCGCGAGGGTCAGGACGTGGCGCGCTGGAACCTGCTGCATCCGGAAGAGACCCCGCGACGGTCCCATGCCTCCAGGCTGCTCGACGGCGACGCGCCGGTAGTGATCAGCAGTGACTACATGAAGGCGCTGGCAGAGCCTCTGCGCAGCCAGATCGAAGCGGATGTGCACATCCTCGGCACGGACGGCTTCGGCCGCAGCGACACCCGGGAACGGCTTCGACACTTCTTCGAGGTGGACCGGCGCTTCGTCACACTGGCCGCGCTGAAATCCCTTTCAGACCAGCAGAAACTGTCCGTGGATGTGGTCACACGCGCGCGGGACGAGCTCGACATCGACCCAGAGAAACCCAACCCGCGGCTTGTATGATCGTCGCGGCAACTGATCAGAGGGACGGCACGCGTGACTGAGGAAGTACGGATACCCGACATCGGCGACGTCGAACACGTGGAAGTGATCGAGATCTGCGTTGCGGTCGGTGATCAGGTCGGGCCCGATGACGCACTGATCGTCATCGAGTCGGACAAGGCGTCCATGGAGGTGCCTGCTGGAAGAGCGGGAACCATCGCTTCCATCGACGTTGCGCTCGGGGACGAGGTGACCGAGGGTTCGCTGGTCGTGACGCTGGAAACCGGAACGGCTCCGCAAGCCGGTACCGTGTCGGCTCCCGAGAAGTCCGGAGAGTCCGAAACCAGCGTTGCCGCCGGGGAGAGATCGATTGCTATCGCTGAGGACGCCTCCGCCGACGCGGACGCCTCTGCTGATGCGGACTCCTCTGCTGATGCGGAGGTCTCTGCTCACGCAGAGGTTTCTGCTCACGCAGAGGTCTCTGCTCAAGCAGAGGGTGTGGGGAATGGTGAAACCGTCGAGGTCCGTGTGCCGGACATCGGCGAAGCGACCAACGTGGAGGTGATCGAGGTCGCGGTCTCCGAAGGCGATCGCGTGGGGGCCGACGATCTGCTCGTCGTCGTCGAATCGGATAAGGCGTCCATGGAGATTCCCGCTGGGCAGGCGGGGACCGTCACGGGTGTACACGTCGGCGTCGGCACGGAGGTCGTGGAAGGCACGCTGCTGGCGACCATCAGGCTTGATGGCCGACCTGCGGCAACACGCGCGAAATCGCCGGCCAGGGCGCCGGAGAAATCAACGGCAACACCGGCGAGCACAACTGAACAAGCATCGGGGAGCGCCCAAGTGGAACGTGGCTCCCGCGATGACAAGGCGGCAGCGACGGCAGACCGGAGCATCTACGCCGGCCCCGCGGTACGGCGGCTGGCTCGCGAGCTCGGTGTGGACCTGGCCAGAGTGAAAGGGTCTGGCAGCCGGGGTCGGATCCTCAAGGAAGACGTCAAGGCGCACGTCAAGACGGCGATGACGAGCCGGTCAACGGGGAGCGGTGGCAGCGGCATTCCGCCCATCCCCGCCGCGGACTTCAGCCGCTTCGGACCGGTCGAGATTCAGCCCATGTCCCGCATCCGCGTTGCGGGCGCGGCCAACCTGCATCGGAGCTGGCTGAATCTGCCGCATGTCACGCAGTTCGAGGAGGCGGACGTCACCGAGCTGGAAGAGTTCCGCCGTACGCTCAAGTCGGAAGCGGAGCGTCGGGGTGTGAAGATCACGCCGCTGGCATTCATCATCAAGGCCTGCTGCTACGCGCTGCAGGCTTTCCCGACCTTCAATGCCTCGGTCGATCCGGAAGTCCGGAACTTCGTGCTGAAGAAGTACTACCACATCGGCTTTGCGGTCGATACGCCCGACGGGCTCGTCGTACCGGTGATCCGTGATGCCAACCGCATGGGTGTATGGGATCTCTCGAGCGCCATTATCGAGCTCTCGGAGAAAGCACGAACCCAGAAGCTCGGCATGAGCGACCTGCAGGGAGGCAGCTTCAGCATCTCGAGTCTCGGCAACATCGGCGGTACGGGTTTCACCCCCATCATCAACGCCCCGGAGGTCGCCATCCTGGGCGTCTCGCGCCTCGTGACCAGACCGGTGTGGAACGGCAAGGACTTCGAGCCCCGGCAGATGCTGCCGCTTTCCCTGTCCTACGACCATCGAGCCATCAACGGCGCCGAGGCAGGCCGTTTCATGGCCATGCTGGCCGAGCTGCTGGCGGACATCCGCAGGCTCTCGCTCTAGCCCTCAGGTCTGGACAGTCCTCGCCACTGAGGCTCCACGCCCGCGTTGAGCACCCGGGCCATCACGAAGAAGAGATCGCTCAGCCGGTTCAGGTAGCGCGCAGCATCCGGTGCTTCTGCCACGGCCCAGGCGTGGCGTTCTGCGCGCCTGCAGACCGTGCGGCAGACGTGACTGAGCGAGGCACCTTCAGTACCCCCGGGAATCACGAATTCCTTCAGGGGAGGCAACGATGCGTTGAGCTCCGTGACACTCTCCTCGAGCCAGTCGAGAGCGGGAACGGGCGTCGCGCCCAAGGTCGCCAGGTGGGCGCCCAGGTCGAAGAGTTCCTGCTGCAGCCGTTCGAGCACGGTCGCGAAGCCGTGGTCGCTGCCCAGCCGGTTGACGAGCAGACCCACGAAGCTATTGAGCTCGTCGATGGCGCCGATGGCGTGGATGCGTTCGTTGTGCTTGGCAATGCTCGAACCATCGGCCAGGGAAGTCTCGCCCGCGTCTCCACGACGGGTGGTGACGCGCGTGATGCGGCGTCTGGCCACGGTCAGGAGGTCAGCCGGTGACTGGGATCGAACGGCTGGACGGTAATCAGCCCGGTGTCGAAGGAGCGAGTGAGGCCTTCGTAGGCGTGACGCATGAAATGCTTGGGATGAGGGAAGCCCGTGCCCGTATCCGCAGCGGAGATGCTCACTCCAACCACGACAGGGATGAATCCTTCGGAAGTCTTGAAGGAATGCATGTAGAGATTGTCGAAGATGCGCTTGAAGCTCTGCGAGGTGCAGTTCTGGATGTCCGGCTGCAGCGTGATCACTGCGAACATATTGTTTTCCGGTCTCGTCACCACGTCGAGCGGCCGCACCAGCTGACGCACCTTCGCACCGATGCTGGATATGAGCTCGTCGACGACGGAGGCGTCGTACTGCTCCTGGATGACGTCCAGGTTGTTGATGCCGACCAGCAGAAGGCAGGCCGCACCACCGCGCGTTTCCGCGTGCTTGACGGTGTCGCTGATCCGCTCGAGGGTGAACTTCAGGTTGCCGAGGCCGGTCACCGGATCGACCAGGTCCGTGGTCTGCAGCTCGCGGATCTTCTTGCGCAAGAGCTTGTTGGTTCGCAGGAGCTGGTTCTGACGTCCGGCCAGTCGCTGGGCAGCGATGACGCGCGGCAGCAGCTGGGCCCGCAGGTTGGCCTTGTTCAGAAAATCGTCCACCCCCTCGTCGAAGGCGTCGTTCATCGCATCCATGTCGTCCCGCGCGGTAAGCAGCATCACGTAGGTGAAGTGCTCGCTGGTCTCGTCGAGCTTCTTGACGCGACGTGTCAGCTCGAGCCCGTCCATACCAGGCATCAGCCAGTCCGCAATGAGAATTTGTGCCGGCCGCTTCTCCAGCGACCGCAAAGCCTGCAACGGGTTGTTCGTGAAGCGTACGTTGGTGAATCCGCCACCGCGCAGGGCCTTGGCGATGATGGCGCTGGAAAATTTGGCGTCATCTACCACCAGGATTGGAATGTCTTCGTGTGACATGGTATTTACGGGCTGGGTCGCGCGGGTCGGACCGGCCGGCGGTTTCGAGGGAAACGAGTTTAGCGTCGAATCGTCGATCGAAGACACTGGTGGGTTCGTGTGCTTGTTCTCCATATGGGGGTTCCGCCATATGGGCTCTTTCCTAGGAAGAAGCAGTCTAGCATGGGGCACCCGGTCGGCTCGTGATCCAGTTTGGCAGTTATTTGCTGAATATCCCTTAGATTTGTAAGGCGCCGTCCGGGCGCCGATGCTGCAAATAGGTAGGTGCCACATGCCGTCATTCGACGTGGTCTCGAAAGTCGACCTCCAGGAGGTCCGCAACGCGGTGGACCAGGCGACCCGGGAGCTCGGCACGCGCTTCGATTTCAGGGGCGTGGACGCGGGTTTCGAGCTCCTGGATGAAAAAATTCAGCTACACGCCCAGGAAGAATTTCAGCTTGGTCAGATGCTTGACATCCTCCACGATAAGCTGGTCCGGCGAGGGGTCGATGTGCGGGCGCTGGACGCGCAGTCCATCGAGGCATCCGGCAAGCTGAAGCGACAGGCTTTTGCACTCAAGCAGGGTATCGACAGAGACACCGCAAAGAAAATAGTCAAGCTGATCAAGGACGCCAAGCTCAAGGTTCAGAGCCAGATTCAAGGCGATCAGGTCCGCGTCACGGGTAAGAAACGCGATGATCTGCAGCAGGCCATCGCCGCGCTGAAGGCGGCGGAGCTCGACCTGCCGCTGGAATTCGACAATTTCCGCGACTGAAACACCGCCCGCCGAGCGGGGACTGTGGCAGGTACTTGCCACCCGGCGGATGCTCATCTGCGTGGGTCTCGGCTTTGCCTCGGGTCTGCCGCTGTTCCTGCTCATTCAGCTGGTACCTGCCTGGCTGCGGCTCGAGGGGGTGAGCCTCACCACCATCGGATTCTTCACCGCCATCCAGTATCCCTACTCGTTGAAGTTTCTCTGGTCGCCGCTGG
>QJYB01000033.1 GCA_003247835.1 Gammaproteobacteria bacterium
GGTGAGCCGTATTGGCCGGCAACCGGGTGCATCCCTGGACGTTGCTGCACGCGTGATCGATCAGATACGTTAGGCCCGGCACGCCTGCCATCATCCAGCTACCCGTGGAGGACACCCTATGGCGGACTTTCGTACCGAAACCGACAGCCTGGGTCAGATCGACGTGCCCGCCGACCGCCTGTGGGGTGCTCAGACGCAACGCGCTCTCGAGCATTTCAGCATCGGCCGGGATCTGATGCCGCGGGAGATGATCACCGCGTACGCCATCCTCAAGAAGGCGGCTGCGAACACCAATCACGCGGGCAAGCGGCTCGCCGACGAGCAGCACGGACTGATCGTGCAGGCCTGCGACGAGATCCTCGCCGGCGAACATCACGACATGTTCCCACTGCACGTCTGGATGTCCGGCAGCGGCACGCAGTTCAACATGAACGTCAACGAGGTGATCTCGAACCGCTGCTGTCAGATCGCCGGCACACCGCTCGGCAGCAAGTCGCCCGTTCACCCCAACGATCACGTCAACCTGGGCCAGTCGACCAACGACTCGTTCCCTTCCGCGATGAACATGGCCGCCGCGATCGGTGTGAAGGAAAGGCTCATACCGGCGGTGCAGGCGCTGCACGACACTATCGCGGCCAGGGCAGCAGCGTGGGATCACATCATCAAGATCGGTCGGACCCACATGCAGGACGCCACGCCGCTGACGCTCGGTCAGGAGTGGTCGGGCTACGCCGGCATGCTCGGTGACGGTCGCGAGCGCCTCGATGCGTCCCTGGACGGGGTCTACCGCCTGGCATTGGGCGGCACTGCCGTAGGAACGGGCATCAACTCGGCACCCGGGTTCGCCGAAGCCGCCGCAGCCGGGATCGCTGCCCTGACCGGTCTTCCCTTCGTCAGCGCACCCAACAAGTTCACGGTGCAGGGTGCTCATGATGCGCTGGTGCAGCTTTCCGGCACGCTGCGCACGCTGGCCGTGTCGCTGTTCAAGATCGCCAACGACATCCGCCTCCTGTCCTGCGGTCCGCGGGCGGGCTTCGCGGAGCTGCTGCTGCCCGAGAACGAGCCCGGCTCCTCGATCATGCCGGGCAAGGTGAACCCGACCCAGGCGGAATCGCTGACCATGATCTGCGCCCAGGTGATGGGCAACGACGTCGCCGCAGGACTCGGTGGCGCCAGCGGTTATCTGGAGATGAACGTCTATAAGCCACTGATCATCCACAACGTCATGCACTCCATCACTCTGCTGACGGACGGCTGCAGCAACTTCCGCCGTTACCTGGTGGAAGGTACCGAGCCGAACGAGCAGAAAATCGGTGAGTACGTCGAGCGTTCGCTCATGCTGGTGACGGCGCTGTCACCCGTAATCGGTTACGACAAGGCATCGGAGATCGCCCACTACGCCATGGACCACGACCTGACGCTCAAGGCGGCGGCGCTCAAGCTGGGTTTCGTTACCGAGGACGAGTTCGACCGCATCGTCGATCCCGCCAAGATGGTGAGGCCCCACGATTCCTGAGGCGATTGAACCCGCCTTCGCCCGGCCAGCTGCCGGACCGCACGGTCAGCCGTCTGACCTATGGGTCAGTGTGCCGGGATAGGCATTGTTCGAGCCGCTGCTCGTGACCATCAGCACCTGCGAGCCGCTGACGAAACTGAACCCCTCGAGCTCGCCCGGCGCGCCGGGTTCGAGCTCGTCCCGCACCACCATGGCGCCGCTCGCCCAGGTCGCCGGCAGGTCGACGAAGGTGAGCCGCCAGCCGTCACCGGACTTCTGGTTCCGCACCAGGATCAGCACGTCTTCATCTGCCCAGTAGTGCAGCGACTGCACGTAGGGCGGCGACGGGTAGCGTGCAACCAGCACCCCTGCGTCCGTGGTGTTTGCGGCACTCTCCAGCAGATCCGGATCGTAGAGCCGGACCTCGTTGCTGGCGTTGCCGTAATCGGCGCTCGCCACCAGCCAGCGATTGTCCACCCAGACGAGCTCGGGCCGGGAACCCTCAGCCGCCTCGCCGTCCGGCACCACGTTCAGCACAGCCCCATCCAGCGTGCCGTTGGCTTCCGCCATGGACCAGTCCAGCAGCAGGATCTCGCCCCGACCGCCCACGGTGTTGCCGAGGAACGTGGGGAGCCCCGGCTGTTCTGTGAGTCCCGTCGGGTGCGGAACCAGGTTCGTACCGTTCTCGGTCAGAGTGACCAGGGAGCCGGTCTGCTCGAGGTCACCGCCCGCGTTGAACGCGAACGCGCGCGCCACGCCCGTATCTGCATCGCCGATGATCCAGATGCCGTCGTCGCGCACGTCCAGTCCCTGAGCGGCACCGACACCGTCCGCATGCTGCGGCGGCCGGACGTCCAGGCAGTACAGGTCCCCGCAGTCGTCCCAGGAGTGCGAGCAGGCTGAGCAGAGCGTGATGACGATTGTCGTGAACATGAACCGGAACATGATGGCCTCCGTACGACTGCAGCCTGGTACGTCGATGATACGCCGTTCCGCTGCTTTCCTCGGTCGTACCCACCTCAGCAGGGGCCACCGGATCGCGCTACGATGTCCACCATGCAACGTCGGGACGTGTCCGCGATGGCCGAGAAACGGGCTTCTCTGGAAAATCTCGTCGAATCCGGTGTGGTGGCGCTGGAAAGCCTGCATCCGGGTGGACTGACGCTGACGGCGGAGCTCGCCGACGCCTGCGGGGTGAATGCGGGCAGCCGCGTGCTCGACGTGGCCTGCGGCACCGGCGAGTCAGCCTGCTTTCTGGCCGCCGAGTACAGCGCCCGGGTTACCGGTCTCGACCAGTCCGAAGCGCTGTTGGAGCGGGCGCATGCCAAGGCTACTGCTCGCGGCCTCGACATCACCTTTCAGTGCGGGGATGCCGAGGCGTTGCCGTTTCCGGACGGGGTGTTCGACGTCGCCATCTCGGAATGCACCCTCTGCCTGCTGAACAAGGAAGCAGCGCTGGCCGAGATGGCGCGGGTCGTCCGTCCCGGTGGCTGCGTCGGCATGCACGATCTCTTCTGGCAGACCGGAGCGCCTGACAGCCTGCGCCAGCAGCTGCAACGTTACGAGGACGAAGCGCCGGAAACGCTGGACGGCTGGCAGGCGCTCTTCACGGCTGCCGGCCTCGTCGATGTGAAGGTCCAGGATCGATCGGCGCTCAAGGACCGGTGGATGGCCGACACCCGTCGACAGGTCGGTCTCATGGGTCAGCTGCGTCTCGGTGCCTACGCACTGCGCCGCTGGGGACCGGGCGGGCTGTGGCGCATCTTCGCCTCGCAGCGGGTGTTCTCCGATCCAAGTCTGGGCTATGCGCTGATCACCGGTATCCGACCATAGCGATCGGACGAACCGCACTCATCAGCCGCGGCTCAAGGACGCACCCAGCTCCACGATCACGCTGGCCAGCCCCTCCACGTCTTCCTTCCGTGTGCGCCAGTTGGAGAAGGCCGGGCGGAAGATGGTGCGCGGCCCCCATTTCGACGTGCCGACGAGATAGCGGCCGTCTTCGAGCACGGCTGCGCCGAGTCGCGTGTTGAGCGCATCGAGCGCCTCCTCTCTCATGCCGCCAGGGTTGTAGCGGAAGCTGACGATGTTGAGACGCGGCTCGTTCATGAGCTGGAGTCCGGGCGTCGCCGACACCACGCCCGCGAAGTGTTGAGCGATGTCCAGGCAATGTTCGACGATTCGTGCGTGACCTTCACGACCGTAGGCCTTGAGCGTCGCCCACACGGCGAAACAGCGCGCCCGGCGCGAGCTCTCAGGTCCGATGGCACCGAACGTGGGTCGGACGTCGTTCTCCTCAGGTAGATAGTCGGCCGAGTACCGGAACGCTTCCGCCAGCAGCGCATGATCGCGGACGAAGGCATACCCCGAGTCGTAGGGTACGTTGAGCCACTTGTGACCGTCCACCGTGGCGGAGTCAGCCAATTCTGCACCCGCTACCAGATCTGCGGTACGGGGTGACAGCCGCGCAAACAGACCGAACGCACCATCGACGTGCACCCAGCAGTTGTGCTGTCGCGCCAGCTCGACCATCTCCTGCACCGGATCGAACTCGCCCGCATTGACCTCGCCGGCATTGACAACCACCACCGACGGGGCACCGTCGAGTTCCTCCAGCCGTCTGCGCAGCCCGTCGAGGTCCAGCCGTCCGAACTCGTCATGCACGAACCGCTCGACCCCGCTGCGGCCGATACCGAGCAGCGCCAGCACCTTCACCGTGCTGGCATGCACGAAGCCGGAGCTCAGCACCGGCATCCGCGGCAGCCCGGCCACACCGGTTTCCGAGACGTCCACGCCGAGCTCGCGGCCCCACCACTGCCGCGCTGCTGCCAGACAGACGAAATTCGCCATGCTGGCGCCCGTCACCATGACGCCGGGCCAGCCCGTCGGCAGTCCGAGCAGGTCCTTCAGCCAGTCGAGGGCCTGTTTCTCCATCTCCGTGGCCAGCGGTGACAGGATCCAGGTGTACGGCACGGTATCCAGGGCGGTGGCGAGCAGGTCGGCGCCGAGTGCCGCCGGGGTCGCGCCGCCGATCACGAAGTGGTAGCAGCGTGGTCCCGCTGTGTTGGCACCGGCCACGTCGTTCCACTGCAGCAGCTCCGTGAGCGCCCGGGCCGCACCGCAACCCTGTTCGGGCAGCGCCTCGCGGAATCCGGCCAGCACCGCCGCCGCATCCGGATGCGCCACCGGACGTACGTCCGTGCCCTGAATCACCTCGGCCAGCTGCCGGTGTACCTGCTCGATCAGCGGTCCGATCTCGCGCCTGAACATCTCGCCGGTTTCCATGTCTCCCCCGTCCGTGCCGCCGTGGACCCAAGAGCGCCGATCATAGGCCAACGGCAGCGCTTTAAGACATATGCCCGGCGGCTACGGCACGGCGCGCTCAGTCGTGGGGCACCGAGCGCTCCTCCTTCACCCAGAACATGAGCACGAAGCCACTGAGCAGCAGGATGAGGATCGACGCCATACCGGCGCGCTGGCTGACGAAGACATCAGTGAAGGTCGCCACCAGGATCGGCGCGATGAACGTCGTCACCTGACCGGACAGCGCGTAGAGCCCGAAGAACTTGGTCATCTCGGTCTCCGGCGCGATGCGGGCAAGCATCGTCCGGCTGTTGGCATAGGCCGAGGTGATGAACAGCGCGAAGAGCACAGAGACCAGCAGGTAGACGATTTCCGGCAGGGTCTGGAAGTACGGGAAGCTCCACACAGGGTCGGACAGACCGTCGAACGGCACGAACAGGATGGTGGTCGGCGTGATGGAGATGGCCACCAGCAGGGCGATCGAGTTGCCGCCGATGGTGAACAGAATCGCCTTTTTCGATCCGAACAGATCGTCGAGCCGGCCGCCGATGAGCCCGCCGGCCACCGCAAACACGGTGAGGAACACGCCCACCATGAGCCGTTCCGCCCCGCCCCAGCCGAAGATGCCGGAGGCGTAGATCATGCCGAAGGTCATGATGGCCACCTTGCCGTCGTTGAACAGCATGCGGGCACCCAGATACAGAGCGATGTTGCGGTAGTGCCTGAGGCGCCGGATGGTATTCCACACATCGCGGGTACCCTGGCGCACGGCCTGCAGGGCGCTCGTGCCGGTGCCGCGCTGATCCGGCGTGAAAAGAAAGAGCGGCAGCGAGAACACCAGCAACCAGACGGCGGCAATGGGTGCCGAGATGCGGTCGTGCTGGAAGGTGCTGGTGTCGAGACCGAACAGCACGTGGTCAGGCAGAAACGACCAGTCGAGCAGCCCCGAAGCAGGCAGCGCGAAGCCGTAGAGCATGCCGACCAGGATCACCAGCGCACCGGCGTTGCCGAGGCTCAGCCCCAGCCCCGACAGCGCGCCGAGGCGCGGATAGGGCACGATGGACGGCAGCATGGCATTGTGGAAGACCTCGGAGAACGCCGATCCGGTGCCGGCGATCGCCAGCGCCACGGCCACCGTGAGGATTCCCGGTCCCGCCTCTCCCGGCACCGCGAACCAGAGCAGGACGATGGCGGGAAACATCATGATCACGAACGTGCCGATCCAGGGTTTGCGCCGGCCCACCTTGTCGGCGATGGCGCCGAGGAACGGCGCAAGGCATGCCGTCACCGCTCCCGCAAAGCCGTTGATGTAACCCCAGATGGCCTGACCACGCACGGGATCGCCGATCACTTCCGTGGTGAAGTACGGGCCGAAGATGTAGATGACGATCAGGATGTAGTAGGGATTCCGCGCCCACTCGAACAGCGCCCAGCTGACCTGGCCGAGCCGGTCTGAAGGCGCTTTCTGCTCGCGAGTCGCCGACATCGCGATGTCAGTCGCGCAGTATCTCGGGCAACGGTCCCTTCGGCGGCAACGGCGCCGGCAGTCCCTTGCGCGGCATCATCGCTTCCCGCTGGGCAGCGTGATAAACCGCCGTAGCCATCACCGCCGCCGCCTGCATCAGGTCGCCTTCGGAGACATGGCCCACGTCGTCGACGTTGGAGTGATGGGTGTTCAACTCGTAGTCGAGCGGATCCTGCACGAACTGAAAGCCCGGCAGGCCCACGGCGTTGAAGGAGAGGTGATCGGTTCCCGTCGTGTTGATGATGGTCGTCGTGCCGACTCCGAACTCCGCGAAGGGCGCGAGCCAGGCCTCGAAGATCGGCCGGGCCATGTCGTTCTGCTGCAGGTACACGCCGCGGATCTTGCCGCTGCCGTTGTCCAGGTTGAAGTAGGCGGAGAGCTTGGCGTGCTCGGGCTTGAGCGTCATGGTCACCGGATCCGCGAAGTGGTTCTTCACGTAGCCCCGGGATCCGAACAGCCCCTGCTCCTCGCCGTCCCAGAGCGCGGCCCGCACCGTACGGCGCAGGGGGACACCCAGGGATTTCAGGATGCGCATCACTTCCATCACTACAGCGCTGCCCGTGGCGTTGTCCGTAGCGCCGCTGGCTGCGTGCCAGGAATCGAAATGCGCACCGAGCATGACGAGCTCTCCCTTGCGGTTCGCACTCGGCAGCTCGGCAATGATGTTCTGGCCCGGCTGATCCTCGAAGATCTGGGCATCCACGTCCACGCTGACATCCACGGTCTCGCCCCGCTCGATCATCCGGTACAGGCGGTTGTAGTGCTCTGGCATGAGCGCCACGGTGGGGGGTGGCGAGGCGAACGCCGGATCGAAGGTGCCGTAGTCACTCTGAAACAGCACGGCGGCCCGGGACTGATAACCCGGGATCAGCACGGCAGCCACCCCCTCGCGGACCAGGAACGCGAACATCCGCCCACGCAGGGCACGTTGCATCAGAAAGTAGTCCACCGCGAATTCGAGCGGCATCACGTCCCAGACTCGGGACGCCGCCTCTCTGTCTACTGGAAACTCGATGATGGGCCAGGTGAGCTTCGGATAGGGACCCGGATCCACCGGCTGGTCGTAGTCCGAATTGCCCAGATTCGCCAGATCCTCGTCGGTGAACCGGAACACGTCCGGCTCTTCGGGGAGCGACCATTCGTGCGGATGCTCCAGCATGACGATCCTGCCCCGGAGCTTGCCCTGCTGCGCCGTCATCCAACGCTCGAGCTGCTCGGCGACCCGCACCAGATTACCGTTTTCCGGATAGTCCGACTCCAGCTGCCACACAGGCGCAAAGACCACCGTGCCCCGCACCGGTCCGTTCGTGCCGGGGCTGAAATCCGCCGGGATGCCCGTGAGGGTCGTCTCCTGCGGCGCGTGCATCTGCACTGCCACCCGGGTCCATTCCCAGCCGCGGCCGAACGTTCCCCAGGTTTCCATGCCCACCTGATCGATGCCCGCCGCCCGGAGCTCGGCCATGGCCGCCTCGGCGGCCCGCCGGTAACCGGGCGAGCCCGTCACCCGCGGGCCGTTGCGATCGGCGATCACGTGCAGGTAATCCATCACTCTGGAGTGGAAGAAAGCTTCGGTGCGGATGCGGTGGACCATATCCAGGTCCACGTCTTCCGCGACGGCCGGCCCGGCGGAGAACAGTACTGCGAGCAGCGTCAGAGCAGCAGGCAGCGGCGACAGGATCGAGAAGCAGATCTTCGTACCCATGGGCACCTCCTGTGGACAGGACCCAGCATGGTAGGGCAGAAGCGTCCGGGCCCGAAACCTCGGTGCGCACGCCCGGCGACCGCGCCGCCGGGTCAGCCGGCGGGCTGCAGCTCGGAGGTCGGTCTGTCGTCGGGCGGTGGCTGCCGCTCGAGCTCCCGCTCGAGCTTTCTCTCCGTCATTCTGGGCGAGCTGGCCGTGCTCGAGAACATCTGATAGGCAACCGGCACAACGAACAGCGTGAAGAACGTGGCGACGGTGACCCCGGAGAACACGACGATACCGATCACCTGACGGGTCTCGGCACCGGCGCCGCTGCCGAGGATCAGGGGTACGGTCCCTGCCGCCGTGGTGATGGTTGTCATGACGATGGGCCGCAGCCGCACCTCGCAGGCACGAACCAGGGCATCAACGAACGCGAAGCCTTCGTCGCGGAGCTGGTTGGCGAACTCGACGATGAGGATGCCGTTCTTCGCCGCGAGCCCCACCAGCATGACCAGCCCGATCTGGCTGTAGATGTTGATGGTGTTCCCCGTGGCCCACAGTCCCAGCAGACCACCGAAGATGGCGAGCGGCACCGTGAGCATGATGGTCATCGGGTGGCGGAAGCTTTCGAACTGCGCCGCCAGCGCGAGGAAGACCACCGCGATGCCGAGCAGCATGACGAACATTACCGAGGCGGTGGACTCGCGGAGATCGCGCGTCTGTCCCTTGTAGTCGATCACCGCCCCTTCCGGAAGCGTTTCGTGAACCAGGTTCTCGAGATAGGTAATGGCGTCGTCCAGCACCAGGCCCGGCGCCAGATTCGCCTCGAAGGTGATGGCGCGTACGCGGTTGTACCGGTTCAGGCTGTTGGAGTCCGCGAACTCCTCGAGCCTGACCAGGTTGGACAGCGGAATGAGCGACCGGCTGCTGGTCGAGCGCACGTAGATGTTCTCCATGGAAGAAGGCGTGCGTTGCGCATCCCGCTCTCCTTCCAGGATCACCTCGTACTCCTCACCGTTGTCGAGATAGGTGGTCACCCGGCGGCTGCCGAGCAGGGTTTCCAGGGTGCGGCCGATGTCGGCGATGGACACGCCCAGGTCTGCCGCCCGGTTGTAGTCGATGTGCACCTTGAGCTGCGGCTGGGTTTCCTTGTAGTCCCAATCGAGGCCGACGAGCCCGGGGTTGTCCTGATCGATGCGTTCCAGCAGCAGGTCACGCCACTGGGCGAGTTCCTCGTAGGAGCCTCCGCCGATGACGAACTGCACTGGTTTGTTGGCGTTGGAACCGAATCCCTGTCGCATGACTGGGAAGGCGAACACACCCGGCAGGTCCGACAGCCGCTGCCGGATCTCGTCCAGGATCACCTGGCCGGGCCGCCGCTCGCCGAACGGTGCCAGTACGACCACCGCGACGCCGGAGTTGAACTGGGGCACGCCGCCGAAGCCGCCGGGTGTGCGGATCAGCAGCCGCTGAATCTCGCCGGACTCGATGTAGGGCGTCAGCCGCCGCTCGATCTCGTTCATATACGGCTTCATGTACTCGAAGGTGGCGCCTTCCGGTCCGCGGACGTAGGTGAAGAAACTGCCGCGGTCCTCATTCGGCGTGTATTCCTGCGGAATCACCCGGATCAGCACGACGCTCAACGCGATGACGAGCAGAAACCCGGCCACCGCCAGCCAAGGGTGCCGCAGCACGAATTCGAGCATTTTCCGGTAGATGCCGTTCACCACGGTGAAGTTGTGGTCGATCATCCGGGTCAGCCGGTTCTCACCCTCGCTCTCGTGAAGCACCTTCGACGCCATGGCCGGCGCCAGGGTGAGCGCGACGATGGCGGAGAACACCACCGCCGCCGCCATGGTCAGGGCGAACTCGGAGAACAACCGGCCGACGTCTCCCTGCAGAAACGCGATGGGCACGAACACGGCCACCAGCACGGCGGTGGTGGCGACGATGGCGAAGCCGACCTGGCGCGCGCCGCGGAAAGAGGCGACCAGGGGCGACTCACCATAGTGGTCGATGCGCCGGTGGATGTTCTCGAGCATGACGATGGCATCGTCCACCACCAGGCCGATGGCCAGCACCAGCGCCAGCAGGGTGAGCAGGTTCACCGAAAAGTCGAGGACGTACAGCGCGATGAAGGTGGCGATGATGCACACCGGCACGGTCACCGCCGGTACCAGCATGGCGCGCAGGCTGCCGAGGAATAGAAAGATGGTGAGCACCACCAGCCCCACGGCGATGAACAGCGTCTTGTAGACCTCGTTCACCGCACCCTCCACGAAGACGGAAGAGTCGTAGCTCTGCTTGAAGGCCATACCCTCGGGCAGCGACGGCCCCAGGACGTCCATCTCGTGCTTGGCGGCCCGGGCTACGTCCAGCAGGTTGGCCGTGGACTGGCGCACCACGCCGAGCCCCACCTGGGGAATGCCGTTGCCGCGGAAGAAGTTGCGGTCCTCCTCCGTACCCCGCTCGACCCGGGCGACGTCCCCGAGACGCACCAGATAACCGTCGGCGCCTTCGGCGATCACCAGCTGCCGGAAATCGGCCGGGGTTTCGAAGTTGCGCTGCACCCGTACGCTGAACTGGCGCTCCACGGATTCCACTTCGCCCGCCGGCAGCTCCACGTTGCTCGAGCGCAACGCGTCCTCCACATCGTTGACGGTGAGCCCCCGGGCGGCCAGCGCCCGGCGGTCCAGCCAGATGCGCATCGCATACCGCTGGGCCCCGCCGACGAAGACACGGGCCACACCATCGAGCACGGAGAAGCGGTCCACCAGGTAACGTTCGGCGAAGTCGGTGAGCTCCGGCACCGTCATGCGGTCGCTCACCAGGTTGATCCACATGATCACCGAGCCGTTGGCGTCCACCTTGCGCACTTCCGGCGGGTCCGCCTCCCGGGGCAGCGACTGCAGGGCGCCGCTCACCCGGTCACGGATGTCGTTGGCGGCGGCGTCCACGTCGCGCCCCACCTTGAACTCGATGGTGATCTCACTCGCCCCGTCGCGGCTGGAGGATTCGATGAACTCGATCCCCTCGATACCGGCGATGCGTTCCTCCAGCACCTGGGTGATCCGCGTTTCCACCACGGAAGCTGCGGCACCGCGGTAGATGGTCTCGATGCTGACCACGGGCGGGTCGATGTCGGGGTACTCCCTGAGCGGCAGGCGGTCGAAAGCAATCAGACCGAAGGCGATCAGCAGCAGCGAGATGACGGCGGCGAAGACCGGTCGCCGCACCGAGGTGTCGGTAAGGATCATGCAGCGGGTGCCGGTGCGTTGCCGTCGGTGCGGCTCAACGATTCATCGGACCGGATCAGCTCCTCGATGGGCCGGGTGCCGTCGTCCACGGCCTTGATGCGCACGGTCATGCCCGGGCGCACCTTGAGCGTGCCGTGGGTGATGATCTGTTCACCGACAGCCAGCCCGGAGAGCACCTCGACCCTGCCCGGCACGCGCGCGCCGAGTTCCACGTCACGGCGCTCGGCTCTGGGCTCACCGTTGATATCGGTCACCACGAAGACGTACTTGCTCTCCCCCTGAGGAATGACCGCTTCCTCGGCGATGACGATGGCCTCCCGTTCGTTGCGCAGCACGGCGAGCGTCATCAGCATGCCGGCCACCAGATCGTGGTCGGTATTCGGGATCACGGCCCGCACCGTGATGGCCCGGGTCGCCGGATCGATGGTGCTGTCCACGGAAGACACGGTGCCGGTGAAGGCCTGATCGGGCAGCACGGGGGTCGTGGCTTCGATGCGGGTACCGGGACGTACGCTGGTGAAGTAGATGGCGGGCACACTGAAGTCGAGCTTCATCCGCGAGTCGTCTACCAGGGTGGTGATGGTGTCGCCGGGCGAGACCAGCGCGCCGGGGCTGACACGCCGCAGACCCACCCGGCCGCTGAACGGGGCCATGACCAGACGATCCCTGAGTCGGGAGCGAACCGCATCGAGGCGGGCTTCCGCTGCCCGCCACTCCCGTCGTTGCTCGTCGAGCTGTGATTCCGACGCGCTGCCCCGGGCCACCAGACCCTCGAACCGTTCGAACTGGCGTTTCGCCTCCTCAGCCAGGGTCTCCGCCTCGACCAGCAGGGCGGATTCCTCCGCATCCGTGAGCTCCACCAGCACGTCGCCCGCCTCCACGGTCTGACCGTCCTCGAAGTGGATCCTGGAAATGGTGTCGGAGACGTTGGCCGTGATCTGCACCGTCTCGTTGGCCAGCAGCGTGCCGAGGGCTTCGAGCCGATCGGCGATGGGATACAGCGCGACGTTTTCGACGATGACCGCCGGGGGCGGCATGCCGGGCGCCGCTACGGCATTCTGCGCCACAGCGCCAATGATTCCGGCCGCCAGAACGGCGCCGAACCGGGAAATGGGGGACATCAATGCCTGCCTGTGCACCGCGAAGTGCTCCTGCCTGGTGGATGGGTATTGGCCTGAATCCCGAGTCCCCTTCCCGCTTCAGGCAGTCTGGCCCGCCGTACCCGCTTCCGGTGCGCTCGTGCCAGGTGCGCAACGTACCAGTACTGCCCGGGAAAATCGAATCGGCGGCCCTCGGAACCCGTAGCAAAATTGGACCCACGCAGCTTGAGAAAGTGCCCGAGGATTCCGGTATACTGGCCGCATAGAAACGCCCGCCCCGATGATCTTCCGGTCCACTCTCCCGTTGTCGTTGTTCGGTCAGTGTCTCCGTCGGTTCTCGGCCATCGCTTCTAGACGCAATCAACCCGAGGTGCGGATTTGCAGGCGGGGTCTGCCCTCACAACGTCGATTTTCGACACGGATACACACGGATACTCTTGAGATTATGAAACTTTACGTAGGAAACCTGCCCTGGAGCACCACCGACAGCGAGCTCGAGGCTCTATTCAGCCCATTCGGACCGGTGGACTCTGCCCGGGTCATTACCGACCGGGAAACGGGTCGCTCGCGGGGCTTCGGCTTCGTGGAAATGCGCGATGGCCAGAAGGCCATGGCCGAGCTCAATGGCAAGGATATGGGCGGCCGAGCGCTGCGCGTCAACGAAGCCAACGAGCAGAGCGGTGGTGGTCGTCCCCGTGGCGGCAGCCGGTACTGAGCCCCGTCGAGACAATGTCGAACAAGCTCAAGCCCAACGACCCTTCCAGTCACGAGCGCCGCAAGGCGCTCGCTGAAGACCTTCAGGCCTTTCTCGATTCAGGCAACAAGATCGAGCAGGTTCCGACGGGCGTCAGCGGTCAGGACAGCCTGGGTCGCAGCAAGCACATCGTCATCAGCCGCTCCCGCAAGCGCTGAGCGCCATTCAGTGCGCATGGCCATGGTCGAGCTCCTCGGCCGTTGCCTGCCGCACGTCCGTGACCTCCACCTTGAAGTGCAGCACCTTGCCCGCCAGCATGTGGTTGGCATTGAGGGTGGCTGACGTCTCGCCGATGGCGTCCACCGTCAGCTGCTGAACACGCCCATCCGGCGCCTGTGACTGCAGCTGCATGCCGACGCGCAGGTTTTCGATACCAGCCAACATGTCCAGCGGCACCTCCTGCACCAGTGCAGGATTGTGCTCACCGTAGGCATCCCTCGGCGCAATGGTGGCCTCGAACCGGTCACCCGTTTCGCGGCCTTCCAGCTCGCGTTCGAGCCCGGGGATGAGTCCGCTCGCACCGTGCAGGTAGGAAAGGGGCTCCCTGCCCGCTGAAGAATCGAGCTGCTGGCCTTCCTCGTCTGTCAGTGTGTAATGGATGGAGACGACGCATTGCGAAGCGACTTTCATGTGCGTTTCCTTGGCATTTACCGTGGATGGGTGGGAATCGAAGAGGCCAGAGAGACAGCGCCGCGCTGCGGAATCAGGAGCCTGGACTTCGCGGTGATGTATCAGGATACGCGTCTGGCACTTCAATTCCCAGTCATGTGGCCGGTGCGGACTCCTCTTCCACCTGTGTTGTGTCGGACGTCTTGTCAGGGTCCTCGGAGAGTGACAGGGCACGCAGCCGCACCGACGCCTTGGTGAGCTGCTCGGCCATCTTCAGATATTCGCGCAGTCCCTCGGTTGCCGAGTTGAGCCGCGCGATGGGCAGCTGTCGACCCGCCGCCTTCAGGAGCAGCTCGTCCTTCAGCTGGTGCCACTGGCGACGCAGCATCTCGTAGCCGGATTCCACGTCTGCCACGGTGAAGTCGGACCGTTCCGGATCGCACTGCTCGAGCTGCTCCACGATGGCCGCCTCGAAGGCGGTAATGACGTCCGTCGTCGGCCGCAGCGCGACGATGCTCTGAATGTCCGCCCGATGGCGTTCCATGTCGCGAACCAGGCCGACCGTATCTTCCAGATAACCGGTCACCCTGAGGACGATGGGCAGCGTGCCCCGGTGGGCGGGCGGCAGACGCTCGAGCTCGAGGCGGGTCACGAATCCCTCGATGGCATCGATCAGCGCTTCGATGGCCGCCAGGCGGGCGGTGGGCAGACCGGCGGCCGACACCTCCCGACTGAGCGAGGCTTCCACCGCCTGACGGCTGAGGCCGAGCACCCGGCCGAGCTCCAGACGCAGCGCCTCCAGCGCGGGACCCGGCGTCGCGAGCGCGTTGTGATCCAGGAACTCCGGCCGGCCGAGCCGCTCACTCTCTGTGGAGAAGCGGCCGGACAGCCAGGTGGAGAGCGGCCCGGTCAGCGGCCACATGAGCGCTACGCCGAGCACGTTGAAGACCGTATGAAACAGAGCCAGGGTTACCGCAGGAAGATCCTCCAGTCCCAGCACCTCTGAAGTCTCCCGTACGATCCAGAGCAGCAGCGGCAGCAGTCCGATGGCCACCGCACCGGTCAGCAGGTTGAAGGCAACGTGAGCCGCGGCCACCCGTCTGGCGTTGGCCGTGGCACCCACCACCGCGAAGGCGGCAGTGGACGTGGTGCCGATGTTCGCGCCGATGACCATGGCGGCCGCGGCGTTGATGCCGAGCACGCCGCCACTTGCCGCCGTCAGCGTGATGGCGATGGCGGCGCTGGAGGACTGGGTGACGACGGTCATGAGGAATCCGAGCACCACGTAGAGCACCAGCCCCAGCCCGCCCTGGGTCGCAAAACCAGCCACGTCGACGTTCGCCGAGAAGGATTCGAACGCGGTCTTCAGCACCTCCACGCCGATGAAGAACAGACCGAAGCCGGCCAGCGCCTCACCGATGGCGCCGATCCTGGTCGCGGGTCGGAGGATGCGGGCAAACATGCCGAACCCGATCAGCGGCAGTGCTACCGCATCGACGTGGAAGCTGAATCCCGCCGCCGCAACGATCCAGCCGGTCACCGTGGTGCCCACGTTGGCGCCGTAGACCACGCCGAGCGACTGGCTGAGCGTCAGCAGACCGGCGTTCACGAAGCCGATGGTCGCGACCGTGACCGCCGACGAGGACTGTACGATCCCGGTCACCAGAACGCCGGAAGCTAGCCCGCGCAGACGGGTCCGGGTGGAGCTGGCGAGCAGATCCTTCAGCGCGTCACCCGCGGCGAGCTTGAGGCCATCCGTGATCATGGACACGGCCAGCAGGAACAGCCCCAGGCCGCCAATGAACGTGCCGATGATGGATATCACGGCCGGTCGACCTCGGACGGGGTCAGGTGGTGACTGGAAACCATGATCCCGTTCGCATCAATTCCCCAATGCACGATACCCTATTTAACGGGCTAACCCTTTCACAGACCAGAGCACCGGAAACACCGACAGCGCCTGCCCATGACCAGCAGCAACCAGACGTCAACGCCGGAGCAGGATCTGGAAGACAGCCTGCCCTGGATCATCAGGAACGGTATCGGCATTCAGGTCATGGAAACGCTCGCCGTCGGCGCGTTTCTCACCGCCTACGCCATCAAGCTCGGCGCCAGCAACTTCGTCATCGGTCTGCTCGCCGCACTGCCCCACCTCTCTCAGCTCGCTCAGATTCCGGCCATCCACACCGTGGACCGGACCGGATCGCGGCGGCGGGTCTACACGCTCTCCGGCATGATCGCCCGACCGATGTTCCTGGTGATCGCGATCACCGTGCTGATCCCGGAACCGGGCGTCGCGCTCGCCATCGTCGTGGTGGCCTTCTTCCTGCGCTACGTGGCCGGTGCCTATCTCGCCTGTTCCTGGAACGCCTGGATGCGCGACCTGGTACCGGACGACCTGATGGGCAAGGTGTTCGGCGAGCGCCAGAAGAGCATGATCGGCATCGGCATCGTCGTGAGTCTCCTCGCCGCCGGCTTCATCGACCTGTGGCAGGCTTACGTCCCGCTCCCGGAAACCTACGCCTTCGGCATCGTCTACGCGCTCGCCTTCGGTGGCGGCATGTACGCCGTGATGGCTTCGCGCCACATCCACGACGTGGTGGTTCCACCCCACGCCGTTCACGAGCCGCTCATGAAGCGGCTGATGGAGCCGTTCCGGCAACCCAACTTCCGTCGCCTGCTCGCGTTCCTTGCCAGCTGGAACTTCGCGATCAACCTGGCCGCACCGTTCTTCACCGTGCACATGCTGAAGACGATGCAGCTGAACCTGTTCATCGTGATCGCCCTGGCCACTTTGAGTCAGTTCGCCGCCTACTTCACCGTCACCCATTTCGGCGACATCGCCGACCGGGTCAGCAACAAGGCCGTGCTGCGCTTCTGCGCACCGCTGTTCATCGCCAGCATCTTCGCCTGGACGTTCACCACCAATCCGAACGTCTACGTGCTCACCTACCCGCTGCTGATCGTCATCCACCTGGCCACGGGCCTCGCCAACGCCGGTGTGGGCCTGGCGTCCGGCAACATCACCCTGAAGCTCGCGCCCAAGGGCAATGCCACCGCCTACCTCGCCACCAGCTCCATGGTCTGCGCGGCAGCGGCTTCCGCCGCCACCATGGTGGGCGGTGCCACCGCCGATTTCTTCGCATCCATGCAGCTCACCCTGGTGCTGCGCTGGCACAGCGGCGATGTGGCCACGGAATTCAATGCCATGGACTTCAGCTACTGGGACTTCTTCTTCGTCTTCGCCACGTTCATCGGCCTGTACGCGCTGCACCGGCTGTCCCTGGTCCGGGAAGACGGCGAGGTGCAGGAGAACGTGGTGTTCAACCAGCTGAAGCGCGACGCCTGGCGCTCGCTCAGAAACCTGTCCACCATCGCCGGGCTGCGCAGTAACACGGACTTCCCGATGGATGCCCTGATCAACGAGGACGAGACACGGGAAGCCGGACCGGACGGCCGCGACGGCGACGGGCTTCCCGAAGGCCGCTGATCACAACGGTCGTGGCGCCGATGCGTCAGAGCATGGCCGACAGCAGTGTCGCCGTGCCGAGAAAGGAGAAGAAGCCGGAAACATCTGTGACGGTCGTGAGGATGATCGACGACGCGGTCGCCGGATCCTGTCCGATCCGTGTCAGGATCAGCGGCACCAGGGCACCGGAAATGCCGGCCGCCACCATGGACAGCACCATGGCCACGGCGATCACCAGTGCCAGCCCGAGCGACTGACTCCAGAGAAACACACCGAAACCGCAGGTGAGGGCCAGCGCCGCCCCGTCGATCATGCCCACCCGGATCTCCTTGCTGAGCAGCACGCTCCAGTCCCGGATGCCGATTTCCTTCAGCGCCAGCCCGCGGATGGTCACCGCCAGCGCCTGGGAGCCCGCGTTGCCGGATTGGCCGGCAACCACGGGCAGCAGCACGGCCAGCGCCGTGAACTGCGCGATGATGCTTTCAAAGAGTCCCACCACCGAGGCGGCCATGAAGGCCGTAACCAGGTTGATGTGCAGCCACGGCAGGCGCTTCTTCACGGCGAAACCGGCGCCGGAAAGCGCCCGCTCGTCGGCGCTGCCGCCCACCATTTTCTGCAGATCCGCGGTGGCCACGTTCTCGATGGTCTCGAAAAGCTGCTGGTAGCGGACCACGCCCACCAGCCGGCCTTCCAGATCCACCACGGGCACCGAGTCGACGCGGTAGGTTTCCAGCTGCTCGACGATCTCTTCGCGATCCGCGTCGATGGTCACCACCCCTTCCGGAAGCACGGTGAGCTCGGAGAGCCGCTGCTCGGGACGCGCCAGCGCCAGCGCCTGCATGGGCACCTTGCCCACCAGCCGGTTGCCGTCGTCCACCACGAACACCGACCGCAGCCGCTCGAACGGCGACCGGCGCACCACTGCCAGCGCTTCCGCCACGGTCATATCCGCGCGGATGGCATCCAGCGGCCGGTCCATGAGCCGGCCGGCGCTGTCCTCGTCGAAGTCCACCAGGCGCGACAGATCCTCCCGCGCCGTTTCCGAGAGCCTGCCCAGCATCTCGCCCCGTTCCACCTCGTTGAGTGCGGTGAGCCAGACCAGCGCCAGGCGCCGCGAGCCGAGCTCGAGCAGCTGTGTGCGCCGGGACTCGTCCAGCAGGCCGAACACCGCCAGCGCGCGACCCGTGCTGAGCTTTTCCATCACCCCCACGAGGCTCGCCGCGTCGATGTCGGCGAGCTCCCGGATCAGCTCCCCGTCCGGCAGATCCTCCAGAGAGCGGGCCGCCTGATCCGGAAACCCGTCGAGGAAAGCCCCGCGCAGACGCAGCGTGATATCGGTCATCGTTCGTCGTGCCCGATGATCTCGCCCAGCACGTCCGCCGATACGGTCACGAACTGACTGCCGAGCTCGACGATGCCCTCGCCGATGGGCACCGTTTCCCGCTGCGGCTCGCGCAGCCCCAGGATCCTGGCCCTGGTCACCACACCGAGCAGCCGCTGCTCACTGTCCACCACCGGCAGCCATGTGTGATCCCGCCAGAGCGGCAGCTCGGCAGCACTCTCGATGCTGATCTCGGGCCGCAGTCCCGGCACGCTCTTCAGACAGTCCCTGGCCAGCCCGCCCGCATCCACACGCAGCACGAGTCGCCAGAGATCGAGCGCGCCCAGCAGGCGGCCATTGCCGTCCACCACCACCACGGGCTGTTCCCGGTTCGCCGCCTGGTCCGCGAGCTCGTCGAGCACTTCTCTGATCGTCGCGCGGTCACCGACCTGGACCAGCTCCGCGGAAGTGATGTTGCCGAGGCTGTGCAGGGGGAACACGAAAAACTGCTGCAGCCGGCGACGGCGGTCGATATCGGTCACCATGCCGATGCGCTGCAGGGCATCGTGACGGCCGAGCTTGCCGAGCAGGGCGATGGCATCGTCGAAGGCGCCCGCCTCGATCCAGTGCACGAGCATGGTATCGGGCACGTCGGCCAGCTCCGGCTTGCCGAGATGCGCGCCAACGGCAGCAGCCGCTGGCGGTGCAAGCGTGGTGAGCACGTTCAGACGCTCTTCCGCCGATCCTTCGGCAAGCAGCGCCGCGAACCGTTCGGGCTGCTGCGCCGCGAACGTCGCCAGCAGGACGCTATCCGCCACCGTTCGTGTCCTCGAGCCGAACCACCATCAGTTCCGAGAAGCGGCTGGCCGGAACGGTCACACGGCCTTCCGAGGTCGCGAGGTCCACTCCCGTGCGATGAATGTCGAGGATTTCCCCTTCCTGGCCGTCCACCCGGATCCGCTCACCCACCGAGTAGCGGCTGAGCTCTGAACGGCCGATGAGATTGGCCACGTGCTGGCGCGCGCCGAGTGCGAAAGCGAGCACCAGCCCGCCTACGGTGATGGCGAGCAGCACGATCATGAGCTGGGTGATGAACGTGATGTCGATGCCGATCTGCTGCAGGGCCATGATCAGCGCGATGATCACCACCGAGGCATGCACGAGCCGCGGAATGGGTGAGTCCGCCGGCAGCGCAGGTCCCAGCCTGCTCACCAGCCCGCGGCAGACCAGACCGATCAGGTGGCCGGCGCCGACGATGGCGAGCGCGATCACCAGCTTCGGCACGTAGGCGACCACCTCGTCGGCCAGCACGGAGAAACCGCCCACCCCCAGGATGCGCAGGGCGGCAATCACGGTCAGCAGCACCAGCAACCAGAAAAGCCCCTTGGAGAACCGCTCGATGAAGGCCGGTGTCAGCGCGGACGAGGACGTGGTGGCGTGCTGAGCGAGACGCTGATCAACCAGCGTCAGTCCGCGCGTGCACCACACCCGGGCGAAACGGGCGAGCACCGTACCCACGATGAGCACGATGACGGCGACGATTTCCGTATGCGCATCCAGATTCTGAGTAAGGCTATCCGCCATGACGCTGCTCCGCTCGGACGTGCAGGCAGAGTAGCGCCCTTCGTCGCGGCTGCAAACGGTATCCCCTTCGGAAAGTGCGGATGCCGCGTCTCCGCCGCCGCGCTACGCTTTCTGCCGAATCATCACGCGAGGAATCGTCGTGTCTCTGGAAAAATCTGTCGAGGCGTTTGCCGGCTTCATGGTGCTGCTGTCGGTCGCGCTCACCTACTTCGTGCACCCTGCCTTCGTCTGGCTGACGGTCTTCGTCGGCGCGAACCTCTTTCAGCAGTCATTCACCGGGTTCTGCCCGGCGGCCATGGTCATGCGGAAGATGGGTGTCAGATCGGAAAAGGAGCTCGCCACCGGCAGCGCCAACTGACCCGCCGGATTGAGGCCGGGCGGATCGGCACTGCTGGCCGACTCAGGCCTCCCGGCTGAACTGGGCGATGCTCGCCGCCGTTTCGCGGCTGATCTCCGGGCAGGTGGTGGCGAAGATCTCGATGCCATGGCAGGTACCCATCACCTGCCGGCAGCGGGCCGGCACTCCGGCGCGCAACAGCAGCCGGTAGAACTCGATCCCCTCGTCCCGGAGCGGGTCACACTCGTTGACGCTGATCACCGTCGGCACGAGACCGGCCACGTCGGCTTCCGACGCGAACGCCGGCCAGGCCAGCGGATTTTCCGCATCGAAGGCCTCGATCCCGTAGGCCAGCCGGCCCCGGTTGTCGTGCAGATCCAGAACGATCCCATTGTTCTCAATGGACGACGGATAGCGGGCCTGGGGCCAGTGGCCGGCAATGTAGGGACAGAGCGCATAGAGCCCGCGGATGAGATCCTGATCGCCGTCCTGCTTCAGCTTGAGCCCGGTGGCCAGGGTCAGGTTACCGCCGCCGCTTTCCCCGGCGACGATGATGTGCGCCGGATCGATGCCGAGCTCATCCGCGGCACCGTGCAGCCACTTCACACCGGACACGCAGTCATTGAGACCGGCCGGGAAAGGTTCCACCTGAGGTGCCGAGGACGCCACAAGGCAGTTGCGGAAGTCCACCATGGCAACCGCCACCCCCTGTGCGGCGATGATCCTGCCCCAGGCCCGGTACATGCCATCGAAGCAGGACATGGTCTGCATGCCGCCGCCGTGGATGTAGTACACACAGGGCAGCGCGTCCGTCGTGTCCGGACGGATGAACTGCACCTGGATCTCGTTGCGGTCGGGCGCAGAGACGAACGTCTTCGTGCTCACGACGAGCCCCGTCGACGGCGCCACCGTCTCGTCGTCCGCTGCTTCCATCATGGCCCGCATGGCCTCCTGGGCGGCTACGGCCTCCTCGGATCGCGCTTCGGCGAGCAGCTGCTCCCGGCTCGTCGCATCGGCCGCCGCGCTGGCAGGCATCATGGCGAGCACGGCCCGGATGCGCGGGTCCAGACGCGGATCGTTGGCTTTCGAGCTCATGTTCATCGGTTCCTCCGGTTTCTCGAGCCGTTCAGGCTTCAAAAGTCGGGTGGCCACCCAGATAGGTGGCGACGATGGGAATGTCCTTCAGGGCATCCGGGTCCGTCGTCACCGGATCCTGGGCGAGCAGAACGAAATCCGCCAGCTTGCCCGGTGTCAGCGAACCCTTGCGGTGTTCCTCGAAGGACGCATAGGCACCGTTGATCGTGCAGATCCTGAGCGCGTCCTCGATGCCGATGCGCTGGTCCGGGCCCCAGACCCTGCCTTGCGTGTCCTTCCTTGTCACCGATGGCGCCCGAGGACGCCATCCGCTTCACGTCTTCCTGGCCTTGCTTTTCGTCTTTCTTGCTCTGCTTTTCGTATGTCTGGCCGTCTCGCGCTCGACCTGCTTCTCCGCGTACTCGACGATCAGTCCGGCCACATCCTTGCCGGTGGATTCCTCGATGCCCTTGAGCCCGGGAGACGAGTTCACTTCCATCACCATCGGCCCGCGACTCGAACGGAGCAGGTCCACGCCGGCCACGGTGAGCCCGACGATCTTCGCCGCGGTGACCGCCGTCTGGCGTTCTTTCGGGGTCAGCTTGACCAGCTCGGCGGTACCCCCCCGGTGCAGGTTCGAGCGGAACTCACCCTCGGCCGCGGTCCGCTGCATGGCGGCGATCACCTTGTCCCCCACCACGAAGCAGCGCAGGTCGGAGCCGCCCGCTTCCTTGATGAACTCCTGAACCAGGATGTTGGCCGAGAGCCCCATGAAACCCTGGATCACGCTTTCTGCCGCCTTCTTGGTCTCCGCGAGCACCACGCCGAGTCCCTGGGTGCCTTCCAGCAGCTTGATCACCAGCGGCGCACCACCCACCTCGCGAATGAGGCCATCGATGTCATCGGGCGAGTTGGCAAACGCCGTGTTCGGAATACCCACCCCACGCTGGGCCAGCATCTGCAGCGAACGCAGCTTGTCCCGCGAGCGGGTGATCGCTACCGAGCCGTTCACACAGTAGGTCTGCATGGCCTCGAACTGACGGACTACCGCGGCGCCGTAGAACGTCACCGAGGCCCCGATCCGTGGAATCACCACATCGAAGTCGTCGGGAAAGAACTCCTCGTCACGGTAATGAATGCTCGGCCGCTCGGACGAGATGTCCATGTAGCAGTGGATGTGATCGAGAACGCGCACCTGGTGACCACGCTTCGTCGCCGCCTCCTCGAGACGCCGCGTGGAGTAGAGCTTCCGGTTGCGCGAGAGAATGGCAATCTTCATGACCCGCTGTGGCTCCCTTTCTTTCCGGGACCGCGCAGTATACCGGCCGCCCCCCGATCGGCCAGGTACGACCGGCCTGGATCGATGAGGTAGTCACCCCGTAACGCGGTGCGACCGAGCAGCATGCGGAAGCCCATGTTGTCGCGATCCGTGAGGGTGACCTCCACCGAGCGGATCTCGTTGCCGATCCGCACCGCGGTCTCGATGACATAGCGCTCTTCCTCGTGGCCACCGGAGTCCCGCACCACGCGCCGGTCGAGCAGCGGCGCCTCGCACCACACTTCCGGCTCCGTTCGCCGCTGCACCGGGTGCACGCCGAAGCGAACCAGGGGCTTTGTCCCTCCTTCGTCGACCTCCACGGCGAAGGCGTGCAGCGCCGATGTCCGAGCGCCGGAATCCACCTTGGCCTTGATCCGGTCGATACCGAGCGCCGGCAGCGCCACCCATTCCCGCCAGCCGATGACACGCATCAGGGACGGGGCTCCCCGTCTGCAGCCACCGGCTCCTCACCCCGGGGATCCAGCACGAATACCTCCGGTACGGTCTTCGGCAGCGCCTGGAACGGTTCGAAGTGCTCACGGCTTACCGCATGGACCCTCAGTCGGTGCGCGGTCCAGACAATGCAGACCACGAAAGCGGAGAAGACGATGCCCATGAAGCCATAGACCAGACCGAAAAACTCCGTGGCCCCAAAGAGCAGCGGGCCGATCACCGCACCGATGGCATTGGCCATGAGCATCCCGGACGCGATCTGCAGAAAACGTCCCCCGGCATTGTCGTTGGCGTGCGCGATGCTCACCGAGTACATGGGCATGGCAGCGCCGCCGCAGAGGAATCCCGACACGTACATCCAGACGCTCGATAGAGGCACGGCCAGCCACAGGCTCGCGCCTACCCCGCCGAGCAGCCCGAGACCCAGTATGACCCAGCGCCGGTCCACCGCATCGGAAAGCCGCCCCACCGGGAACTGTACCGTCAGGCCGCCGAGGATCACGGCGGCGATGAAGCGTGCACCACCGCCCGGGTCGCCGGTCAGGCCGCTCACGTAAACCGCGCCCAGGCTCCACAGCAGACCCATCACCAGCCCCGAGAGGCTGCAGCAGATCAATCCGACCTGGGAAGCGTTGAACACCGTGCGCCAGCTGAAATGTACCTCGGCAGGCACGCTGGGTTGAGGCCGGGAGGTCAGCGCCACAGGCAGGATGGCGGCAACGATGAACATGGCCGCAACCGGGAACAGTCCTTCGAGCGACAGGATTTCCACCTGCAGCAGCAGCTGGCCGACCACCAGGGCTGCAAGGGAGATGATGGTGTAGACGGCGAGCACCCGCCCGCGCTGCTCGTTCTTCGCCTGATCGTTGAGCCAGCTCTCGATGGTCGTGTAGAGGCCCGCCATGCTCCAGCCGGTCGCCATGCGGAACACCAGCCAGAGCAGCAACTGGTCCGCGATGGAAGCTGCGAGCAACGCCACCGCGGCGATGCTGATGCACACCGTGAAGGTGCGGATGTGACCGACCCGCCGGATGAGTCGGGGAATGGTCAGACAACCGCCGATGAAGCCGAGATAGTAAAATGAGCCAGTCAGGCCGATGGCAGCATCGGACCATCCCAGCGACTGGGCTTCCAGCGGTAGCAGCGTCAGCTGCAGACCGTGACCGGTGAGCAGCACGGCCACCGCGAAGAGCAGGCTCCGGACCGCCTGGAAGGTCGACGTCATCGTTCAGTTCCGCCGCGAAGGTGCGGCGCTCGGAAAGGGTGGCGCATTGTCTTGATTTTTTCCCGCGACGCAACCCCGTGCGGCTTACTCAGAGCAGCTCTTCCGCCAGGAACCGCAGCGTGTCCGCATCCGCACTGCCGACGCTGAGAAGCGTCACCGGGCTTTCCTTCCAGGCGGCCAGCCGGTCGCGGATCCGATCCTTCGAGCCCACCAGGGAGATCTCATCCGCGAGCTGATCGGGTACCGCCGCGATGGCCTCATCGCGCCTGCCAGCGAGGAAGAGCTCCTGGATCCGGTCCGCGGCTTCCGCGAAGCCGAACCGGCTGACGTGGTCCTTGTGCACGTTGAACGATTTCGCGCCCATGCCGCCCACGTAGAATCCGACCTGCTGCTTGACCTGCATGAGGGCCCGGTCCAGATCGTCATCGACGATCACCGGCAGGGTGGCGGCGATCTCGAATCCGGGCGCACGGATCGCCATCGCTTCCTTGTATACGTCCATCATCCGGTAGGGTGAGAGGAACATCGGGATCCAGCCGTCGCAGAGCTCGGCGGCAAGCTTCACGTTCTTCGGACCTTCTGCACCGAGATACAGCGGGATCCGCTCGCGTACCGGATGCAGGATGGACTTCAGCGGCTTGCCGAGCCCGGTGCCGCCCGGATACGGCAGCTGGTAGTGCTCGCCTTCGAAGGCCACCGGCGCTTTCCGTTCGTTCACCTGTCTGAAGATCTGCACCCACTCCCGGGTGCGTGCCAGCGGCTTCGGATAGGGCTGGCCGTACCAGCCTTCCACCACCTGCGGACCCGACACGCCGATACCCAGAATGAGCCGCCCGTTCGACAGGTAGTCCAGCGTCATGGCGTGCATGGCGGCACTGGTCGGCGTGCGCGCCGAGATCTGCATGATGGACGTGCCCAGATTGATCTTCGAGGTGTGCGCGCCGATCCAGGCGAGCGGCGTGAAGCAGTCGGCGCCGTAGATCTCCGGGCACCAGATGGTGTCGTAGCCGAGCCGCTCCGCCTCCTGAGCCAGCTCGACGATGCGCATGCTGCCCGGCGGTCCGAGCGGTCCCACTCCCAGTCCCAGTTTCATGTCTTCCTCCCGATGCACCTGAGCTTCGGGAGCTTACACGCTCACCACTCCCCGTGCTCGACGGCAGACGGCCGCAGCGACTACCGCGGCAACGACACCCGCTGAAACGCCATGGCAGTTTCATCGGGGCTCGCTATGATGAGCCCTCGATTCCATCTGACGGGACAAGGGGAGCAAGTCATGCATCGATCACTCACGGCCGGGGTACTGCTCGGGGCGCTGCTCACCACCGGTGTTGCCTGGGGCCACGGTAAGGCCGACGGCGAGGCGGCGATACCCGGCCGGGCGATCGAGTTTCCGGACACGGAAAACGGCCTCACCCTGGTGGTGGACCTGCACACCCACTCCGTATTCTCCGACGGTCACGTCTGGCCGCGGATCCGGGTGGCAGAGGCGATCCGCGACGGCCTGGACGCCATGGCGATCACCGAGCATCTCGAGTGGCAGCCTCATCTCACGGACATCCCCCATCCGGACCGCAATCGCTCCTTCGAGGAAGCCGTGGCGAGCCTGCCCGACGACTCGGACCTGATCCTCATCGCCGGTTCCGAGATCACACGCCTCGAGCCCATCGGCCACATGAACGCGGTGTTCATCGAGGATGCCAACGCGCTGTTTCAACCACCCGCACCCACCGACCCGTACGATGCCCGCGCCTATGCCGTCGCTGCCGGAGAGTGGCCACCCGAGCTGGCACTGGAAGCCGCGAAGCGCCAGGACGCCTTCGTGTTCTGGAACCACTCCTGGTGGCAGCAGCCGAACCAGATCTCGGTGATGACGGACTTCCACCGCCAGGCCATCCAGGACGGCAAGCTGCAGGGGATCGAGGTCGCCAACGGTGACGTCTACTCACCGGAGGCCTTCCAGCTGGCACTGGCCTACAACCTGACCCCCATCGGCGTCTCCGACGTCCACGAGCTGATCGACTGGGACTACGAGCCCTATAAAGGCGGTCACCGGCCGGTGAACCTGGTGTTCGCGAAGACCCGTTCCGCGGAAGCCATCCGCGCGGCGTTGTTCGATGGTCGCACGGTGGTCTGGTACAAGAACCTGCTGATCGGCCGCGAACGGGACATGATCCCGCTGCTCACCGCGTCACTCAGGGTTGCCGATGCCAGCTGGCGGGGCGAGAGCTCGGTGCTGGAGGTGGTCTTCGACAATCCCTCGGATGCCGCCTTCGAGCTGGAGAATCTCTCGGAGCACACCCTGATCGGCGAGGGCACTTCCGTGGTGGTGCCGCCCCACTCCCGGGACACGTACCGGTTCCGCGTCGCCGAGCGCACACCGGAGGTGACGCTCACCTTCAGCATCGGCAACGCGCTAATCGCGCCGGACGCGCATCCGGAGATGACCTTCACCCTGGCGCCCGACTCTTAACACCTGGACTGTCCGCTGTCCGACAGCTTCGGCCCGTGGGCTGAAGTAGACTGCGCGCCCACACATTGATCACAGGGATGAGATTGATATGACTCTCAAGCATTTCGGGACCGTTGGCCTGATCCTCACGGCGCTCCTCGTCGGGAACGCCGCGACCGCCGCGGAATCCGACCGCGGCGGACGCTGGGAGGCCACTGCCCAGATCATCGGCTCGTCCTCCGAGTCTTCCGCCGGTGACAACGGCTCGAGCGTCCACTTCAAGAGTGACACGGGGCTCGCGGTGGGCATCACCTACAACTTCAACGCCCACCTGGCGGTCGGATTCGACGCCAGCTTCCTGTCGCCGAAATACTCCGCCGTCGTGGTGCCGGATGTGGGCAATCCGATCACGGTCGACCACAAGGCAGATGTCTTCAACGGCGCCCTGAACGGCACGTGGAATTTCCTGCCGGGTAATTTCACACCCTACGTTCAGTTCGGCCTCGGCTGGACCTATGTGGACTCCAACGTGGTGGACGGCCTGCCGAGCACCGGCTGCTGGTGGGATCCCTGGTGGGGCTACGTCTGCGCCAACTTCTACAGCACGTACAACGACACGCGTTTTTCCTGGAACGGCGGGGCGGGGCTCCGCTTCGAGTTCGACAACGACATGTTCGTCAAGGCCAGCTACAACAAGGTCTGGATCGACGCCGGCAACAACGCGGCGGATCCGGATTTCGATCTCTGGAAGGTCGAGCTCGGCTGGATGTTCAGATAGGCCGCACTCGCCCGGCGCACGACCGGCTAGTAGACGGCTACGGTGTTCTCGAAGACGAAGCCGTCCCGCTTCATCACCAGCCGGTGCCTGGCACCGGCCAGTGTGGCGTCGCCGGACTCGTAACCCGCGTCGCCGGCCCACATGGCTACCCGGATGCCGCCCGCGTCGGTTCCGATCCGGGTTTCATAGACCTTGGTCTCGAGCTCGCCGAGCCTGGCCAGGATCTCTGCCGTGCTGGGGTAAAGCGACAGCTGATACAGGGTGATCCAGGTGGGCGGCGCCAGGTCGATCTCGCCTGCCGCGTGGCGAGCCAGAGCCTCACCGGGACTCAGCCAGGCGTGGTCCTGGATCTCACCGCCGTCGATGGAGACATCGTGACTGTCCGCCCGGGCCGCGAAGAACCAGGTGGCGAACCGCTTCGGGGTCATGGCCGGCGGGGTCCAGTGCGAGAAGAACAGGAAGTCCTCCGGGCGGGATTCGATGCCTGCCTCCTCGAGGGTCTCCCGGGCCGCAGCGTTGCGCGCGGCCACGTCCGGATCACCGTCTTCCGGATGATCCTCCGGATCGATCCGGCCGCCGGGAAACACCCACATGCCGCCGAAGGCGATCTTCGACGTCTTGTGCAGCATGAGCACACGTGGCTCCGGCGCGTCCCGCAGCAGCACCACCGTCGCGGCGGGAATGGCCGGTGTGCCTTCGCCCGTCCTCCCGGCGTCGTCGCCGTACATGTCGTTCTTGTGTCTCATGGTGCGCCTTTCGGTCATGGTGAACGCTGAGTACCCTGTCGCCGCATAGGGTAGCAGAGGGACTCCACATGCCGGCATTTTTACGGTTGCGGCTGCGACCACGTGGCCTACCTGGCGTGGCGTGCCTGGCAGTGCTCACAGCGATGCTGACGTCGAACGCATCCGCAGCCGACAGCCAGCCCACGCCCGGCACCGACTGGGCCCGCGCAGAACGACCGGACTGGCCGCCTGAGGCGTTGAACGCGCTTTTCGACTATGCAGAGAGCCAACGCTCCACCGGAGTGGTCATCGTTCACCAGGGGCAGCTCGTCGCGGAACGTTACTGGGACGCCCCGTCCACGGCGCGCTTCAGGACCGCCCTCGCCGGCACCACGGAGGACGGCCGGACCCTGGAGGACGTGGCCTCCGTACAGAAGAGCGTGGTCAGTGTCCTGGTCGGCATGGCGGTCGACCGGGAGCTGCTGGCTCTGGACGAGCCGGTCTCACGGTATCTGGGCGCCGGCTGGTCCCGGGCGGGTGATGAGACGGAAGTCACTATCACCGTGCGACACCTGCTCACGATGACAAGCGGACTCACACCCGGCCTCGAACGGGAGCGCGCACCCGGGGAGCACTGGCGCTACAACACCCGCGCTTACAGCGTGCTCCTGCCGGTGCTGGAGGCTGCCACCGGACGCGACATCGGCACGCTCACCCGGGCGTGGCTGACCGACCCGCTGGCCATGAAAGAATCCGGCTGGCGCCCGCGCGCCTGGGTGACCGCCGACGAGGATGCCAACACGCAGGGGTTCGTCACCAGCGCCCGCGACCTGGCCCGCTTCGGTCTCTTCATGCTCCACGGCAGCCGCTGGGACGGCGAGACGCCGCTCGTGGACCCCGACTACTTTGCGGCGTCGATCCGTCCGTCACAGACCCTGAACCCGGCCTACGGCTACCTCTGGTGGCTCAATGGTCAACCCGTGGGTCAACCGGGGGACCGAAACTTCGCACCGTCGCTCGTACCTCCGGCGCCCTCCGATCTGTACGCGGCCCAGGGGGCGCTCGGCCGCAAGGTCTACGTCGTGCCGAGCCTGGATCTGGTGGTGACCCGGCTCGGCGATCAGCCGGATCCGGACTTCAACATGCAGTTCTGGCGCCGGCTCATGGCCGTGCTGCCCGAACGACCCATCTGCGAGCGCTGCGAGGCACCGCTGGCCGGGTTGCCCGGCACGGCCCGGGCCGCGGATGGCAGCTACATTTCCTGGCGCGAACACGTGATCGATGATCCCGCCGTGGGCGTGCCCGATCTCTCCGGCAGCGACGGACTCGCCATGGCGGATCTCGACGGCGACGGCTTCGATGACATCGTTTCCGTGCACGAGTCGGACACCGTGTACGACGGCCTGCCCCTCGGCCATGTGCGGGTGGCCTGGGGCAGCGCGGACCCCGATCACTGGATGCTGGGCACCCTGGCCTCCGGCGCGGACGCGGCTGCTGCGGAAGATGTCACCATCGCGGACGTGAACGGCGACGGCCATCCGGACGTGGTGGTGGCCTGCGAGCTCGCGCACCTGCTCTATCTGCAGAATCCGGGGAAGAACCCCCGCACCACGACCTGGCCCAGCACGATCCCGACGGTCACTCAGAACCGCGGTTCCTACATCCGCGCATTCCTGGCGGATTTCGATGGCGACGGTCGGCCGGAGGTTTCCGCGGCCAACAAGGGGGCTCAGAATCCGGGCACCATCGAGCATCCCGCGAAGACGGATTTTTCGTTGTACTACCCGCCCGGGGATCCGCTGGACGGCGCCGGGTGGACGGAGCAGGTACTGGGTCAGGCCGAGGTGCCCATCAACGCCGAGCCCGTGGACCTGGACGGCGACGGGGATCTGGACATCGTCGCCGGATCCCGACGGGAACGGCGGGTGCTCTGGTTCGAGAACCTAGGCGGCCAGCGGTTTGCCGAGCATCCCATCCGCGTCGACGGGGCGCCGGAGGATCTGGCCATCACCGGCTTCAACATGGACTACGCGGACCTGAACGGAGACGGGCGCCTGGACATCGTCAGCACCGCCTGGCCCGGATCGATCGTGCTGCTGCTGCAGCCCCCCACCACGGACGCAGCCTGGGCGTTCCAGCTCATCGGCGCCACGCCGCCGGAGCAGCTCGTCAGCGTGCGCCTCGCCGACATCGACGGAGACGGCGATCCGGACCTGTTCAGCGGCGCCTACAGCGCGGGGCCAAGGGATCGCGATGGTCCCCTCGTGACCGTCAACGACCCCCTCGGCCGCATCGTCTGGTTCGAGAACCGCGGCGGATCCTGGCTGGCGCACACTATCAGCCGGCGCAAACGGGGCATGTACGACAAGTGGCTGCTCAGGGACCTGGACGGTGACGGGGATCTGGATGCTGTCGGTACGCGGGGTAACAGCGAGCCCTACGACGGGGTGATCTGGCTCGAGCAGATCCGCTCCGCAGATCCCCGGGTCGCGTTCACCCAGGCCAGGATCCTGGACAGCCAGCAGATGGGGCCACCCGAGCGCTGACGCCAGCCGGGGACCGGCACGTACAACGGAAGCCGGTCACAGAATCACGATTGTAAGATCGGTGTAAGGCGTGACCGATGCACGGCCGCGCCAGGCGCCCTCGGTCATACTGCGCGCCATGACCGAAACATACGTACGCTCACTAGAAGCGCAGATCATCGGCCGCGTGTTCACCCGCGACGGCGCGATTCACTTCGTCCTCGACACCGACGCCCGGACCGGCACGGCCCGATGCAGCCGGCGTATGGCGGACGGACCCGGCATCACCTACCTGCCCATGGACGAGGTCCGCCAGATCCTCATCGAGCAGAGCGGTATCTCCCTCGAAGAGCTCGAGCGCGAGCACGCCGACGACGGGAACGACCCGTCCCTCGAGCAGCCCCTGGAGTAGTCCCTCGACCCCCGTCACCACGCCATTTGGCGGGACGGGCAGTAGTGTATACTCCCGGCCGATCGGCCCCGCGGGGACGGGGGAATCATCATCGGGCCGGACCGGCCGCAGCCGCGCTGCCGGGCGCCCAAGACGGGACTGCACACACTATGAGCATCAGCAATTTCAGCAACATCCTGAAGATCTTCGGCGGTGGCAAGCCAACCGCGGAGGAAATCCAGGAGCTATACAAGGAAGTCGCGGTGATGACCCTGGCCCGTGCGACCGCCTCCGACACCAACATCAAGCCCGTGGAGATCGACACGGTCTGCGACATCATCGAGCGGGTCATCGGCGAGGAAGTCAGTTCGGCCGATGTCCGGATCCAGGCCAACTCGAAGCTCTTCGAATCCGAGCCCCTGGAGAAGTACCTGACCCGGGCTGGGCGGGTGCTCGACGTCAAGGATCGGGTCAAGATCGCCGAGGCGCTGGCCGAGGTCATCCTTGCTGACGGCCGGGTTTCCTCCAAGGAAGTGACGTTCTTCAACATGGTCGCCGGGGCGTTCCATCTCACCGCGGCAGAGCTCGCCGGACTGGTGGCCTCGGACTAATCCGGGGTTTCTCACCGGACCGTCACACCGAAGGACCGTCCCAGCCGTCCGGCACCCAGCTGCCGTGGAACCCGTAGGGCACCCTTGCCGGCAGCATGACCCGGGCCAGCGGTGCTCGCGCAGGGTCCCTGGCGTCCAGCACCACGAGCTCACTGGCATCCCGCTCACCGTCGTAGACGAAACTCAGCAGGTAGCCGTCATCTTCCGATGATGCACCCTGGCGGGGTACGAAGTACGGCTCGCCGCTGTGCCGGCCGGGACCCAGGTCGAAGACCGCCGTGGTACCCGTGACGAGGTCCTGCTTGTTGATCGCCGGAAACTCCGAACCGCCACCCGCCACCGCCACGGAGTAGCCGTAGCGGTAGGGTTTACTGTTGAGCATAGGGTGGCAGCGCGGGAACTCCTGGGGCCGGTCATCGATGACCGTCTCGCTGAACCCGCCCGAGACCGGATTAAGCGTCCAGCGGCGCAGGGTCGCCAGGCTGTCCCGGAACGGACCGTTGTGGTCGGCCACGAACATTCTGTCGTACCGGCACACGTCCACGACCACGTTGCCATCCTCGTCGTCGTAGGCATTCATGGGGTGGAACACGTAGCAGGGCGCCACGGTGATCCAGCGGATGTCCGCCGCGGTACCGCCGCGGGGCAGCAGGCCCACCCGGGGTTCGTAGTCCGGATTCCAGGCGAACGGGAAGCGCATACCCTGGTTGATCAGATCACCGCTGATGGTCACCGGCAGGTCGTAGATCACCACGTAGCGTCCGGTCAGGCTCATGTCATGCATCATCACCATGCCCGGGACGGGCACGTCGAGCGTCTGCTTGACCCGGCCATCGCGGCCGACGTGCACGTACTGAACGTGGTCGAGGAATCCTGGCCAGCTGTAGGCCATGGCATGCAGGTCGCCGGTATCCGGATCCACCTTGGGATGGGCGGTGAATGCCATGTCGGGCAGCGTGCCGAAGAAGTTGTTGGCCCCGATGGTGTCGAGCTCGTAGCTGAGCTCCACCGGCGGCGAGCCCGCCTCGACGATGGCGAAGGTATGCTCGCCCAGCCCGATGACGTGGGTATTGGCGGAGCCCGCAAAGCGGCGCCCTGCCGGGTCCTCGCCCAGCGCGGCGACGATGTCCTCGGTGCGCACGTACCGGTTGCGGTACCACTGCGCCCGCCCTTCCGACAGGCGCACCCCGTGCACCATGCCTTCGCCCGAGAACCAGTGGTGCCTGGCCGGATCGACCGGGCCGAGCGGATTCGGGCCGTTACGCAGATAGCGGCCGTTGAGCTCCGGCGGCAGCGCACCGATCACCGGCAGGTCCGTCGCGGTGATCTCCTCGGCCACCGGGCCGAAATTTCCTTCGAGATACACACCCGCGTCATACATGGTCGGTCCTCCCTGATTGGCGAGCAGCACGGCTGGTGAGGTGAGTGTCGACAGGGCGGCGCCGCCACCGACGGTCTGAACGAACGTGCGTCGCTTCATGGGTTCCCCCGCATTCCCCGGCTGGAGACACCTTAGCAGAGGTGAGCGCGTGAGCACGAGATGCGTTCGGCAGCGGTCAGACATGCACGGGCGCCTTCAGAGATCGTCGATCCTGAGGTTCTGCGTTAGCCTTCGATCATTCGTTGGAGGAGGAATCAATGGATCAACAGGCTTTCGCCCAACTGCTGGGTAACTACGGGGAGTTCATCGGCGCCGTCGCCGTCGTCTTCACGCTCGCGTTCCTGACCAAGCAGCTGCGCGACAGCACACGAAGCGCCAATGCTGCTGCTCACAGCCAGCGAACCAGTCGCAACATCGACCTGATGCGCTGGTCAGCTGACTCAGATGTGGATGAGATACGTGAGCAGATCGACATGGGGAGCAACGTTTCGCCCCGCGATTGGAGCAAGCTGCGTGCGGTCAATCTCGCGACGTTGCGCCATTTTGAGGACCTGCACTACCAGAGGAGCCTCGGGCTCATTGATACGGAGACCTGGGACGCCAACATGCGCGGGATACGAAACATGTGCGCTCGCCCGGGATTTCGGGAAATTTTTGAAGAGGGCAAATTCGGAATCCGGCGTTCATTCCAGACCCTGGTTGAGGAAATCCTTGACGAAATCAAAACTCAGAAACGGTGAGGCAGATGTCTGTTCAAATGAAGGATGTGCTGGAGTCCAGTGGCAGCATCGAAACTGTAGATGTCTGCAGACCCGAATCGGTCATTCCTCTGTCGACTCCAGATCGCTCTGCTCTTCCAGTCGAGAACCCCGCAACATTGCAGTCATGCTGTCGTTGCGTTCGTGGCAGGCATATTCGTAGATCAGACCGTCAGTTCGGGATAGAGTCTGTCGAGCTGTCCAGGGCGCCGTGAAAACCAGCGAATCATCGACCGTGTATTCGTAAACCAGTTCTTCAGTGCTCTTAAGTACGAAACGCTCCTGAATCTTCATCCTGCCGCTGGTACCGATCTGAGTGGCGTATTGGCGAAAGCCCGTGGTGTCGATCACGAGCGTATCTCCGTCCCAATGTGCTCTCGAGTGTCCGTTCCACGCACCGATGTCCGGGACCTCCGATGAATCGAACGACGCTATTCGGGCTTCATGGACCATCTCGCTGAGAATGACGATGTGATCCGGTGTCTGAACGATCCTGATGTTGTTGTTGAAGCTGGACGAGGTCAGTGGTACCGCGGATGAAACGATGCATCGTTCCAGAACCGTTCTGTCCTCGGGATTATCCGTATGAACAGCCATCATCATCTGCCGCCACTTCCCCTGAAGCGTTTTTCCGTATTCAGTTCTTGGCGGGAGGCGACCATCCGGAGGATCGACAATCAACGAAGCCCTGAGACCTTCGGTCAGCTCCCGGCCGTGGTCCGTCCAGGGCTCGTCGAATACCCGCTCGCGTCGTGCCTCCTCGCCCGACTCCTCGAACGCTCGGGCTCCATCGGCGTCGAATTGTGCTGCGTTGCCCAGATTTTCGGGTGCTTCAAGTGGCGTTGCGGTTCGAAAATCCCACACCCCTTCAAAATTGGGTTTGCCGCTGTCAGTTCTCGGGAACTCATCTGCCCAGACCGGACGACAGATGAAGGCGATTGCCCCAAACACAAGCGCCCTCACCGCATTTCGTCGGATTGATGGCGCCATAGAGGTCATCCACCAGGCAGAGTTTTCAATCGTAGCAGGGATCAGGCTGGCATTCGGCAAACGGGGCTGCCGCTGATCGAAGGCGCTTCGCTACAGCGGGCTATACGTACCTCCGCTCCCGGCTGCCGCAAACCCTGTCGTCTGAGGTAGCCTCTCCGGAGTTGCACGGGGAGACGAGATGGATTTTCAAGCAGCGGCCCAGATTCTGGGCAACATCGGCGAGTTCGTCGGCTCGATCGCGGTGGTTGCCACTCTGGCCTACCTCACCGTCCAGGTCCGGCAGGCGAAACAGGCGTCGAACGACGCGATCCGGCTGGCAAGAGCCGAAGCCGGTCGGGACATGGGTCTCCGGCTGATGGAGAGCGAACACCTGGTCGAGGTGTTCCGGAAGATAAACGCCGTCGATGGCGGTCCCGGTGCCGCAGCCCGGGCATTCATGGCGAGATACGGTCTGACGGAGGAAGAAGCCGCCCGCTACAGCAACTTCCTGTTTTCCCAGACACGGCTCATGGAAATCAGCTTCATCCAGCCGGACGCCTCCAGAGATGCGTCCGGCGATCACACCCGCCTGCAGGGTTTCACTGACTCCCCGGGCTTCGGGATCTGGTGGCAGCACCATCGGCAGACGTTCGACGGAACGTTCCGCAGCGCCGTGGATTCGGTGATCCCGCATTCGGCGGTATAGTCGCGACATCACCCTGAAAGCTCCGGTGCACGCCCCAGGTCGCAACCTGGCTGGCGACGCAACGGACACAATAGACGCAACGGACACGACAACAGGAGGACCTCCGTGGCCTACAACAAACCGATACCACCCAAGTCGCAGCACACCGCGCCGTTCTGGTCCGGCGCGAAGGCGGGCAAGCTCATGCTGCCGCGTTGCACCAACTGCAATCGCGTGCACTGGTATCCACGCCTGATCTGCCCCTTCTGCCACGCCGTGGAGCTGGAGTGGATCGAGGCCAGTGGCCGCGGCCGCATCCATACATACGCCGTACAGCACCGCGCCTTCGGCGGCTGGGCCGAGGAGGTTCCCTACGTCACGGCCTTCATCGACCTGGACGAGGGAGACCGGATGATGACCGTGCTGCGCGGCGTGGATCCCTCGAAGCCCGAGGAGATCCGCATCGGCACGCGGGTACAGGTGGAGTTCGAAGCGGCGGACGAGGAGACCCACATCCCGTTCTTCCGCGTGGTGGAGGAGGCATAACATGGCCGCGAACCTGAAAAACGCAGCAGCCATCGTCGGCGCCGCCGAGTCCGACGACATCGGTTACCCGGAGGAGCGGGGCGGCAAGGTGTCTTCGCTCATGCACCACATCCAGGCCATCAAAAACGTCTCCAACTACACGGGTATTCCGATCTCCGACATCCAGGGCATCTTCTCTGCCGGCTGGTCGAGTCAGCTCGCCGAGCACCTGGGGCTCAAGCCGAGGTACATCGACACTACCTCCGTGGGCGGCTGCTCGTTCCAGATGCACGTGCACCACGCCATGGCCGCTATCCACGCGGGCATCATCGACATCGCGCTCGTCAGCCACGGTCAGGCCGGCTGGTCCTACCGGGGTGCGGGTGGGCCGCGCGGCAACATGGCGCCCGGCGAGATCGACCCGTCCGTGGAGATGACCATGCCCTACGGCGTCTTCGGCGCGCCGAGCCAGTACGCCCACGCCATGGTCCGGCACATGCACCGCTTCGGCACCACCCCGGAAGACTTCGCGCACATCGCCGTGGTGACCCGCAAGTGGGCCACCCTGAATCCGCGCGCCCTCATGTTCTCGAAGGACACCAACCCGTTCGGCGGTCCTATCACGGTGCAGGATGTGATGGACGCGCGGCTCATCGCCTGGCCGCTGACGCTCTTTCACTGCTGTATCGTCACCGACCACGGCGGTGCGGTGATCGTGGCGCGCCCGGAGATCGCCAGGAGTCTCAGAACCAATCCGGTGTGGATTGCCGGCGCCGGCGAATCCATGGGTCACTCCAACATGCTGGAGATGGAGGACTTCACGGCCACGTCCGCGGCAAGGTCGTCAGCCACCGCTTACACCATGGCGGGCCTCGGCCCCGAGGACATGGAGATGGCCATGATCTACGACTCGTTCACCATCACTGCAGCCATCACAGCAGAGATGCTCGGCCTCGCCCCCCGCGGCAAGGGTTACACCCTGTGGAAGGACGGCCACGCCGCGCCGGGCGGGAGGCTGCCCATCAACACCAACGGCGGTGGGCTGTCGTTCAACCACTCCGGCATGTACGGCATGCAGCTGCTGGTGGAGGCTTATCGCCAGCTGTCGGGTACAGCGGAGGACGGGATCAACGGCATCGCTGGCAAGCAGACGGGTGCTACCACCTGCGTGGTCAACGGCACCGGCGGCACGCTGTCCACAACCGGCACGCTGGTGCTGACGGCAGAGGCCTGATCTTCGATCAGGTCATCTTCGATCAGGCCCCACCTGTCGGTCAGGGCACGCGTGCCTTTATGGCACGGAGCGGACGATCTCGTTGGCGTAGGCCGACTCGTTACCCTGGCCGTCGAGCGCCGTCATGGTGACGTAGTAGTCCCCGGAGGTGGCATCGAACGAGTAGCTTGTCGCCGACGGGCTCAACACGTCGATGCTGTTCGTGTAGCTGCGAGTGTCGGGACCGTAGTAGATGCGGAAGCTGTCCAGGTCGGTCAGCGGTGAGCCGTCCACGTTCTCCGTGGGGGCGACCCAGCTGATGGTGACCTGGCCGATGGCGCTCACCGACACCATCTGCACCGCGGTGCCGCCCACGCCCGTGCAGGTCATGGTGAACGTCGTGCTGCCGCCGATGGGACCCACTGTCTCCCATCCTTCCGGTGCGCGCGCACCCGACCAGCCGCCCGTCGCCTGACAGGTATCCGAATAGGTTGACGTCCAGGAGAGCGTCGTCATGCCGCCCGCCGCAACGGCAGGCTCGGCGCTGGTCAGCGCTACCGAGGGTGCCGGAACCACCGTGACCGAGGTGCTGGCACTGGCACTGCCGCCTGCGCCGCTGCAGGTGAGCGAGTAACTGGTGGACGTCTGAATTGCGTTGATCACCTGGGATCCGCTCGCTGCCAGGCTGCCACCCCAACCGCCGCCGGCCGCACAGCCGTCCGCATCGGTGGCAGACCAGGTCAGGGTAGTGCTGCCACCCACGGCAATCTCGGCGAGCGATGCCGAGAGCGCGACAGTGGGCGCAGGCACCGGAGTGGGCTCGGGGGCCGGCTCAGGCGCGGGTGCCGGTTGCGGTTCGGTCACTGCCACCATCAGACTCGCGTCGGTGCTGCCGCCTGCACCGGTGCAGGTAAGCGTGAACGTAGACGTCGCGTCCAGGGGCCCGACGGACTGCGTGCCCGTCGGCCCGAAGCTGCCGCCCCAGGCGTCACCCGCCGTGCAGCCGTCCGCGTCGGTGGCCGACCAGCTCAGCGTCGTCGACCCGCCGGAGAGCACTTCCGAGTCGGCACTGGTGAACGTCAGTATCGGAACCGGGGCGGGATCGGGTGCAGGTACCGGGTCGGGTTCCGGCGCGGGCGCGGTTTCCTGGCTGGCGGTGGCGGTGGAGACGTAGACGGTGGATTCGACGCCGCCGCCACTCGAAACGCACTTCAGCGTGAAGGCTTTCGGCCCGTCGAGCGGTTGCGTCCAGTAGGCGCCTACCGTGTCGAACTTGCCCGACCAGTCACCGGATGCCTGGCAGAACCGGGTGCCGTCCGACGCCCAGCTGAGCTGCACCCGGTCGCCGAGGGCATGCTCGGTGCTGTCGGCGGCGAAGGAAAGCACCGGCGGCGTGCCGCCGCCGTCGTTGCCTCCCGGGCCCCCGGCCCAGTCCGGTCTGGCGAACGCCTGGCCACTGAAGAAGACGGCCAAGCAGAAAAGAACGGAAGCGCTCCCGCGGAATCTGAACATCTGGTCCCTCGATCAACCGGTCGTCCCCAACCGGCTACTACTCGTCGATGGGGAGAAGGTATTCGTCCCCGCGCGTATCCGCCGCGGTGCTGGTCACAGCCGGGACGGAGATGGATCACAAGTGGGATCAATTTCCCTGTATTTGTAAGAATGTGACGACGGTCCGGATGTTAGGAACGGCTGGTCGCCGGTACCTGTGGAAAAGCTGTGAATCCCGACCGGAAACTGCCAAAACGGGATAAAATTCCCTCGAAACGTGACAGAGTGCCGGATCATCCGGCGACCGGATCTTCTAAATTAGTCCGCTTGAGAGAGTTTCGATCATCAGGCTGGGGACCCTGGTCTCCCGCTGCGCGAATCCGCCGTATTCAGTATCAGCCGTATCAGGAGACTGAAATGATTCCAGCTATCCGATTCCTGCTCGTGACCCTGCTCGCCGGGATGCTCGCCGCCTGCGGCGGCTCCTCCGACCCGCAAGGGACCGGCAGCGTCGCCATTCTGCTCGGTGACGGGCCCCTCGACGACGTCGAGGAAGTCAACATCGACATCGACCGCATCGTGCTCATCGGCGCCGATGGTCAGATCGTGCTCACCGAGGACGCGACGTCAGAGCCCGTGAATCTGCTGACCATGCGCAATGTGACCGAACTGATCGCGGAAGACGATGTGCCTGCCGGCACGTACAGTAAGATCCGCCTGTACATCCAGTCCCTCGAGATCGTCCGCGCGGGAGAGCCGCACGAGTTGGCCCAGCTGCCCGCCAACGGCAAGATCGACCTCAATCCTCAGGGACCTTTCGAGATATCCCCCGGCGAGGACATGGTGATCCAGATCGATCTGGACCTGGATCGCTCCGTGCACACGGTGCTCACCGGCAACAGCAGCTACCGGTTCCGGCCAGTGGTGTTCATCCAGGTGCTGGACCAGCGGGCCAACCTGCGCCTGACCCATCTCTACGGTCTCATGAACAACGTTGCGGCCGATTCCTTCGACCTCTGCGAGACGCTGGCACCCACGCCGACCAACTGCACCAGCGTCAGCGTGCTCGGCGACGCCCTCGTCCTGCCGCCCATGGGGGTCGACCCGTACGAGCCCATGGACACAGAGCCGGCCCACGCCTTCGGTCACTTCGTGATCGGCGCCAGCGGCGGACTCTCCTTCCGCGCCCTGGCCGTCGTCTACGGTGGGGAAGACACCGTCGGCCGCATCGACGGTGCGGTGCTCGCCGGCGACGATTCGATCATCGACTCCATCGACGGTCACCCGGTGGCACCCGTCACCGGCGCACTGCTGCTCGACGGCCTGGGTAATCCCATCGCCGGCGCTGAGGATGGCGACCTGGCCGAGTCCTGGGCTCAGGTGATTCCTGCCGATCCGTTCCCGCCGAACCCGTTCCCCTCGTTCCTGACCCAGGTCGGTCCGGCGTTCGACGAGGACGTGGTGGAAGGCACGCTCACTGCAGTCGACGGGCATACGCTGACGGTGCTGACGGACAGCCTCGACGAGGTCTGCGTCGTGCACAACAGCGCCACCCAGATCCAGCAGGTGGATGGCTTCAGCAGTGATGCGGAAACCCAGATCATCTCGCTGGACGATCTGAGCGCGTTGCCGGGCGACCCGGACATCGCTGCATTCGGCACGTTCGACGGCGGCACCCCGGACTGTCTCGTCGCCAGCGTCATCGTGGTGGAGACCTGATCGGATCGACGCGCCGCTCAGTCCGCCTCGCGCGCCCAGGCATCCCAGAAGGTGACCTTCCGGGCAGCGAGGCGGTCGGCCCGCCGCAGCGTAGCGCCCTTGGTGTAGCCCACCGGCAGCATCACGGTGTTCACCACCTGCGGCGGGATGCCGAGCACGCCTGCCACCGCCTCCTGCCGGCTGGAGAGCAGGGTCGTCCAGGTGGCGCCAAGGCCTCGCGCCCGCAGTGCCAGCATCAGCGACCAGGCCGCGGGCAGCACCGATCCGTAGTACGCCACCTGCCGTGGGATCTCGGTGCCCGGTTGCTGCGCCACCGTACACACCAGAATCATGGCCGGTATCTCGTGGAGCCGCTCGACCAGCGCCCGCTGGGTCGCTTTGATGGCCACACCGCGCGCGAGGGCGAGCTCATCCAGCACCTCACCGTACAGGTCGGCCAGCGCCTGCTTCTTCCGCGCGTCAGTGACCACGAGAAAGCGCCAGTTCTCTTCACCGAGCCCGGTCGGCGCCTGGGTCGCCAGATCGATGCACTCGAGAATGACCTCCCTGGGTACCGGCCGATCGAAGTCGAGCCGGCGACGCACCGAGCGGGCCGTGGCGAGCACCGTATCCACACTGCTGAGATCGATCGACGTCATGATTCCTGCGCGACGCGTTTCCTCCCGTTGCCGCTGAACGTAGACTGGCGGCTCAGCCGAACCGATTCAAGGACCCTCATGCCACGCTGCCTCAGGATGGCGCCCGTACTCATTCTCCTCTGCGCAGGTTCGTGTCTGCAGCAGGCCCGGGCGGACGTGGAAGCGGTGGTCGCCGAGATCGATCGCCATGCCACGGCCAGCAACGTCGTCGTCGGCGTCAGCGCGCTGCATCTCGAGTCCGGCCGACGGATCAGGGTCAACGCGGACGGCCGTTTTCCGCTGGCGAGCACCTACAAGGTCCCCATGGCCGCCTACGCCCTGCATCTGATCGGCACCGGGCAGCTGGCGCCGGATGCCATGATAGAGGTCCGGCAGGAGGACAAGGTGATCTCCTCCTCCATCACCCGGCTGTTTCCGCATCCCGGCATTCAGCTGTCACTGCAGAACCTCATGGAGGCGATGCTCATTCAGAGTGACAACACGGCGACCGACGTGCTGCTGAGAACGGTGGGTGGCGGCGAGGCGGTCACCCGATGGCTCCGGGAACAGGGTATCGACGACCTGCGCGTCGACCGTTCCACGGCCGATCTGATCCGGGACTACATGGGCATGCCGCGCAGCGCCCAGTCCATGGCGGAGCAGTACGAGGCGGCGAGCTTCGAGGCGCTCACGGAGGCGGACTGGATCGGTCTCTATGACGCGCTGCTGGCCGATCCCAGGGATCAGGGCACGCCGGACGCCATGACCACCCTGCTCGCCGGTCTCTGGCAGGATGCCTGGCTCGACGCGGAGTACGGCGAGGCGCTGCGCGCCATCATGGGCCGCTGCCTGACCGGCAGCGCCCGACTGTCCGGCCTGATGCCGCGCCAGCAGCTGCCGCTTGCCCATAAAACCGGCTCGCTGGGCGGCACCATCAACGATGCGGGTGTGATCACGCTGCCGGACGACCGCGGCACCGTCGTCGTCACCGTGTTCACCCGGAGTCCGTCCACGCTGAACGCGGAGACCGGTGAGCGGGTCATCGCCGAGGTGGGCCGGACGGTCTACGACTACTTCCTGTTCGCAACGGACGACTGACGTGGACACTCGGGAGCCCGTCCACATCCGGCTGCTTGGCCCGCTCACCGTCTCCGTCGGCGAGGCCGATCGCGAGCTGCCGAAATCCCGCAAGACGCGCGCCCTGCTCGCCATGCTCGCGCTGGAACCCGAAGCCCATCAGCGCAGCACGCTGTGCGACTGGATCTGGCCGGACACGGCAGATCCCCGTGGTGCGCTCCGCTGGAGCCTGACCAAGCTGCGCGAGGTGCTGGGCGACGCCGGCGTGGAAGCGCTGGTCAGCACCCGGGACAGCATCAGCCTGGACCCGGCCCGGGTACGGACCGACATGCGCGAGCTTCAGCAGCTCCTGGACTCGGAGCAGCCGGATGTGGAGGCGCTGGCGGAGTTCGAGCGCCGCTTCGACCGTTCTCCCCTGGCGGAGCTCGACATCGGCGCGAGCTCCGAGTTCGAGCTCTGGCTGGAATCCCGGCGCAGTGCCATGGGCAAGCTGCACCAGCAGCTGCTCGGGACGCTGATCGAAAGCCTCATGGCCGAAGGCGATGCGCCGTCACTGGATCGGGCGCTGGAATATGCCCGCACCCGTGTGACGCTGGACCCTTATGACAATCGAGCCAACGCAGACCTGCTGCGTCTGCTGTTCCGGCGACGGGGTCGGAATGAGGCGCGGGAGGCCATGGAGCGGACGCGTCGCCGCCTGGTCGAAGCCGGGCTGTCCGAGGCGACCCTGCTGGCCGACTGGCGGGCAATCGCCGAAGCCACGGAACCTTCGCTGGTGGTGGCCAGCGCCTCTCTCGTCGAGACCGTCGTCACCCCGGAACTGCCGTCCAGACCGTCCGTCGCCGTGCTCGCCTTCGAGGATCTGGGCGGCCACGAAAGCGGCGGCGTGCTCGCCGAGGGCATTTCCACGGATCTGGCCACGCGCCTGGCCCAGCTCCGGGGACTGTTCGTGGTCGCCCGCGCCTCGGCACGACGCTTCTCGCTCAACGAGCACGATGCGCGAACCATAGGCGCGCGCCTCGGCGTCCGCTACCTGGTGCACGGCAGCACCCAGCGCACGGCCGACCGGCTGCGGGTCACCGCCAACCTCATCGAAGCCGACCAGGGCAGCGAGCTCTGGTCGGAGCGATTCGACCGCCCGCTGGGTGATCTGTTCGAGGTGCAGGACGATCTGGCCAACGCCATCGTCTCCGAGCTCGGGCCGCAGATCGATCAGGCCGAGATGGACCGCGTCCGCAGACTGCCGACGGAGAACCTGGATGCCTGGGAGTGTTTCCACCGGGCCATGTGGCACAGCTACCGGTTCACGGCCGATGACAACGAGCTGGCGTACGGCTTCTTTCAGCGCGCGCTGCTGCAGGACCCGCACTTCGCCCGTGCGCATGCCGGGCTCTCGTTCAACCATTTCTCCCGGGCGTTTCTGTCCGCTACCGACGACGTGCCTGGCGAGGTCGCGCGATCCATCGAGTTCGGTGAGCGGGCGGTCAGCTACGACAGCCGTGATGCCATGGGTCACTGGGCCCTCGGCCGGGCCCGGTTCCTGAACCGCGAACATGACGCCGCCATGGGGGCGCTCGATCGCGCACTGGTGGTCAATCCGAACTACGCCCAAGGACACTACTCGCGCGGCTTCATCGGCACCCACTCCGGGCTCATGCTCGAGACCATCGACAATCTGACCATGGCGGAGCGGTTGAGTCCCTTCGATCCGATGCTGTTCGGCGTGCTGTCGGCACGCGGTATCTCACTCACCATTCAGGGCCGGGCGGAGGAAGGTGCGGAGTGGGCGCTGAAGGCGACCCGGGAACCCAACGCCCACTTCTACATCTACGCCATCGCCGCAGCCAGTCTGGAGCTGGCCGGCCGCCACGCCGAGGCGGAAACGATGTGCCGGGAGCTGCTCACGCGGCGGCCGGACTTCACCATCGAGAAATACGCGTCGAGCTTCCCCTTCAAGGATGATGCGCACCACCGTCTCATGAGCGAGGCCATGCTCCGAGCCTGGTCGCGGATCCGCTGATCAGACCGTATTGGGCACCGCCGCGGCTGTGGGGGACGCGTCCGCGACGGTCCGATCGTCGTCCAGGCGGATCCCGAACAGGATGGCGTACAACGTCGGCACCACGATCAGCGTCAGCACCGAGGCGAAGAACAGCCCTGACATGATGGTGATCGACATGTTCACGAAGAACACGTCGGTGAGCAGCGGGATCAGCCCCAGAATGGTGGTCGCCGCCGCCAGGATCACGGGTCGCATGCGGCTCACACAGGAGTCGAGGAGCGCCACACCTGGTGGCTTGCCGGACTCGATCTGCTGATCGATCTCCTCGATCAGGACGATGGCGTTCTTGATCAGCAGCCCCACCAGCGACAGCGCGCCGAGCAGGGCCATGAAGTCGAAGGCGCCGTCGAAGGCGAGCAGACCCGCTGTGATTCCGACGACGGCCAACGGCACCGTGAGCCAGATGATCAGCGGCTGCTTGAGCTTGCCGAACAGGAAGATACTGGTGAGGATCATGAGCAGGAATCCGACCGGCAGCGCCCCGAAGAGCCCCGCCTGAGCCTTCGCCGAATCCTCGTACTCACCGCCCCACTCGAGCATGTAGCCAGGTGGCAGTTCGATGGCTTCGATCTGTGGCTTGAGACGGGCCAGCAGCGGCGTCGCCAGCTCCCCCGTGGGATTGCAGGACGCAATGATCGTCAGCTGCCGGTCGCGGCTGCGCAGCAGGCCGTTGTCGAACCGCGTGCGGGTAGTTCTCACCACCTGAGATGCGGGCACAGTCTGGCCGAGCGCAGGGCTCCAGACATTGATGTCCCTGAGGTTGCCGATATTGCCTCGCTCCTCATCCGGCGCCCGCAGACGGATCGGCAGCACCCGGATGCCATCCCGATACCGTCCCACCGGCACGCCGTCCGTCGCCGCCTGCAGTGCCGAGGCCAGATCTTCCCGCGTGATGCCGAGCTGACGACCGACCTGCTCGTTGAAGACCGGCTCGGCGATCTTGATCGGGCTGCGCCAGTCGTCACGGATCTCCTTGGCCTCGGGATCAGCCCGCATGATGGCCTGGGCCTGTTCGGAGAGCCGCCTCAGCACGGCGGGATCGGTACCGGAGAACCGTGCCTCGATCTTGGCATCCCGACCCGGACCGATGCGCAGCGATTTGATGATCGGATCGGTCCAGGGCAGCTCGGTGCGCAGGTAGGTGTCGACCTGATCCCACACCTCCCGGATCCTCGGCTGGCTGTCGGTCTGAACGATGATCTGCGAGTAGACGGGCGATATCTCGCGGGCGTCGTACACCAGGGTGAAGCGCTGGTGTGGCCCGCCGATCACCGACGTGGTGGCTTCCACGCCGGGCAGCGAACGCAGGAACGCGCTTGCCGCCAGAGTGTCTGCCCGGGTCTGACGGATATCCGCACCTTCCGGCTCGTACAGGTCGACGAAGAACATCGGCGTGCTGGACTCGGGGAAGAAGGCGTTCTTGACGTTGCCGAAGCCCACCAGCGCCAGCACGAACAGCGTCACCACGGCAGCGACGGTCAGCCAGCGGTGGTACACCGCAGCACTGAGAATCCGGCGGTACGCGACGAACACCGCGCCCCCATAAGGATCCTGTCCGGAGTCGGCGCTTGCGCCCCGCTTCAGCAGCAGCGCGCACAGGAGCGGCGTCGTGCTGATGGCTGTCACCCAGGACAGCAGCAGGGAGATGAGGATCACGTAGAACAGGCTGCCCGTGAACTCGCCGGTGCTGTCCGGCGACAGGCCGATGGCCGAGAACGCCAGGATGCCGATGACCGTGCCGCCGAGCAGCGCCCAGATGGTCTTGCCCACGGTATCGCGCGCCGCGTCCGCCGGGCTGTCACCGGCATTCATGCGCACCAGCATGCCTTCCGCCACGACGATGGCATTGTCCACCAGCATGCCGAGCGCGATGACCAGCGCACCGAGCGAGATCCGCTGCAGCTCGATGCCGTAGAGGTGCATGATGAAGAGTGTCCCTGCGACCGTGATGAGCAGCACAGAGCCGATGATCAGTCCGGTGCGCAGCCCCATGAAGGCCAGCAGCACGACGATGACGATGGCTACCGCCTGGCCGACGCTCACCAGAAATCCTGATACGGATTTCTGTACTTCCACCGGCTGGTTGTAGATCTGCTCGACCTCCATGCCCAGCGGCAGCAGACTCAGGAGCTCGGGACGCTTCGCCGCGATCCGCTCACCCACCGCCACCACGTTCTCGCCACCCAGCATGGAGATGCCGATGGTCAGCGCCTGCCTGCCATCCACGTAGTACATCTTCCCCGGCACTTCCTCGTAGGCCCGGGTGATCGTGGCGACGTCCCGCAGATAAACCAGGCGTCGGCCCGAAGAGCCGATCAGCACGTCGCCTACGGACTCGACGCTGGTGAACTCACCGGTAGGCACCACGCGGATCAGCTCGTCCCCCACCCGTACGCGTCCGGCATCGACCACCACGTTCTGCGACTCGAGGATGCCGGCAATCTGCCCTGGCGGGATACCCAGCTCGCCCATGCGGGCCCGCGAAATATCCACGTAGATCACTTCGCGCTGCTCGCCGTCGATCGCCACCTTGCGCACACCGTCAACCACCACCAGCGCGCGCTTCAGGCGGTCGGCCGCGTCCCACAGGTCCCGCCAGCTGTAACCGTCACCCGACAGCGCGAGGTAGATGCCGTAGACATCACCGAAGTCGTCCAGCACCACCGGCGCCTGTGCCCCAGGCG
>QJYB01000072.1 GCA_003247835.1 Gammaproteobacteria bacterium
GAACCCCACACTCTCGACATTCCATAACGACGAAGCCCCGGTCCGGGGTATGTATTGTCGGGTACGCTAGGACTGAAGCGTTGCTTCAGCGCCCCGTCCTTGGGCGCTCGGGTGCGGCACATCCGTGTGCCGCAACCGACCCTTCAACACATACCCCGGACCGGGGCTTCTGCGTGTTCTGTATTTTCAGGTCTGTGTATCAGCCAAAAAGTGTTTGGAGAGCTTCGCCGGGGTCTTTGGCCTTCATGAAGGCTTCGCCGACCAGGAAGGCGTGGACGCCTTGATCGTGCATGGCCTGGACATGCTCGCGCGTGTGGATGCCGCTTTCGGTGACGACGAGGACGTCGTCGGGGATCAGAGGCAGGAGCCGGAAGGTGTTATCGAGGCTCGTTTCGAAGGTCTTCAGGTTGCGGTTGTTGATACCGATGAGCGCTGGTGACAGTGCGAGGGCAGTTTCGAGCTCGGACTCGTCATGGACTTCGATCAGCACGTCGAGACCGGTTTCTCCGGCTGCTTCGTAGTAGTCCCGCAGTTGTGATGGGTCGAGGGCGGCGACGATCAGCAGGATGCAGTCTGCCCCGATCAGTCTGGACTCCGGAATCTGATAATCATCGACGATGAAATCCTTGCGCAGCAGCGGCAGATCGACCGCACTGCGGATTCGAGAGAGATACACGTCGCTGCCCTGAAAGTACTTCTCGTCGGTGAGCACGGACAGGCAGGTGGCGCCTGCTTCGGCGTAGCTCCTGGCGATCTGATCCGGGTGAAAGTCCGGGCGGATCACGCCCTTGCTTGGCGAAGCTTTCTTCACCTCGGCGATGACGGCATCGCCACCGGCCGTGACTGCGGCTTTCATCGCAGCGGCAAAACCACGAACCGGCGGCAGATCCGCGCTACGTGCGATCAGCTCGCGACGACTGCGGCTCGTCCGGCGCTCGGCCACCTCGGTTCGCTTGTGCGCGAGAATCTCATCGAGGATCGTAGCCAAGGTCAGTCTTCCCCCATGAGCCGGGTGATTCGGACGAGTTCCTGCAGACGCTCATCGGCGAGACCGCTGGCAATCGCGTCCTGAGCCATGACGATGCCGTTCGCGAGCGACGTCGCCACACCGGCGGCGTAGATCGCGGCACCCGCGTTCAGGGAAACGATATCGGCGGCAGCGGAATCCGGCTGGGTGAGCGAGGCTTTCACCAGCTCCAGGCTGGCATCCACCGTGCCGGCACGCAGGTCATCCGTGGATCGGGTTGTCATCCCGAAATCTTCCGGATCGATCTCGTATTCCATGATCTCTCCCTGCTTCAGCTCCACGATCCAGGTCGGACCGTCGAGGGCGATCTCGTCCAGACCGTTGCTGTGCGCGACCAGCACGTGCTCGCTGCCGAGCAGGCGGGCGACCTCGGCCATGCGCCGCTGCCAGACCGGGCTGAAGACACCGATCACCTGGCGCCTCGCGCCGGCGGGATTGGTGAGCGGGCCGAGCAGATTCATCATCGTGCGGACCTTCAGTTCCTGACGGACGGGTGCGGCGAAACGCATGGCGCTGTGATGCGCCTGCGCGAACAGGAATCCCACGCCGACGTCCCGGATGCAGTGAGCGATCTGCTCCGGGGTCAGGTTCAGGTTCACGCCGGCGGCTTCGAGCACGTCGGCGCTGCCGCTGGCGCTCGTCATCTTGCGGTTGCCGTGTTTGGCAACCTTCGCGCCTGCGGCGGCAGCGACGAACGCCGCCGCCGTCGAGATGTTGAAGAGCTTGGCGCCACTGCCTCCGGTGCCGCAGGTGTCCACTAGATAGGGCACGTCCACATCGACCCTGGTGGAGAGGGCGCGCATGGTCTGCGCCGCACCAGCGATTTCTTCAGCCGTCTCGCCCTTCACCCGCAACGCCATCAGCAGCCCGCCGATCTGCGCCGGCGAGGCTTCCCCGGACATCACTGTCATGAACACGTCGCGCGTGTCGTCCTGCGATAGATCGTGGCCTTCGGCCAGCGTAGCCAGTGCGGTCTGGATGTCCATGGTCAGTATCTCTCGAGGAAGTTCTTCAGGAGGTCGTGACCCGAGCCCGTGAAGATGGATTCGGGGTGGAACTGTACCCCCTCCACCGGGTGCTCGCGATGCCGGAAACCCATGACCTCATCGAACGCGCCATCTCGCTCCGTCCAGGCGGTGATCTCCAGACAGTCGGGGAGCGTGTCGCTGGCTACCACCAGTGAGTGATAGCGGGTCGCCTCGAAAGGATTCGGCAGTCCCTGAAACACACCCAGGTCCGCGTGGTGAATCATGGACGTCTTACCGTGCATCACCTCCCGGGCTCGGACGACCTGCCCGCCATAGACCTGGCCGATGCTCTGATGGCCGAGACAGATTCCGAGAATCGGGATCTCGGCGCCGAAGCATTCGACGACGGCCATGGAGATGCCCGCTTCGTTGGGCGTGCAGGGACCGGGGGATATGACGATTTTGGCGGGGGCCAGGGTGCGGATCTCGTCCAGGGTGATCTCGTCGTTGCGGTGCACCACCACGTCCGCACCGAGCTCACCGAGGTACTGGACCACGTTGTAGGTGAACGAGTCGTAGTTGTCGATCATCAGCAGCATCTTTCAGCTAACCTCATGAAAATATAGGAAAAACTGAGAAGCGAGCCTGTGAATTACTCACATTCTTACTCACTTCTTATGGTTTCAGTCGGTTTGCTAGAGGGTATGGCGGGCAGGCGCCCACCAATCGGCGTAGTGCTGCCAGAGAGAATTGAGGCTGACGTCAGAATGGGCCATGGCGGTATTTTACCCATTCATTTGAATTGGCTCCATGGGCGTTAACCATACTATGACTATGCTTTACTGACATGTTAACGAGCCCAGGTAGAGAAACCGGGGTATACCTGCGTAAGAAGGAGTTCCCACACGTCGCTGGCACCCGGTGTCTGCTAAGGGACGATGACTCAAGTTGTTTAGTATTGGCTTCGGTTGCCGCCCTGCTGTGCTTAACTTGGACAGCCAGATACACGAGTGTGATCACTACCGCAATCGCGCCTACGAACTCGCCGTAGTTGCCCAGAAGCTGGGCGAAGGCCTGATGATCCATTAGATGCCCCTCCCCGACAAAAGCAGTTCAGACCACTCGTTCATCGTACTTTCACCTGGCTTTCATTTCTCTGCAACTGACAACCCCTAACGTCCTTCACCTCCTGCGGGTTCCGTAGGAGCTGGATCAATTAATCATTCGACATACGTTTGGGGAAACATTGATGACAATCAGGAACTTCGCCTTAGGTCTTCTAAGTCTGAGCGCCGTGTGCGCGAGTGCATGGTCGGCGAGTGCGGGTCCGCGTTTCGAGGGTGAAGACTTCGGCGCATTGCGGGATCAGTTGCTCACCTCCCATGCGATGCAACTGTTTGGAATCGTTCAGCCTGTAGGGAGTGCATCAACCAGGAGCATCAAGGCTGCCGAGGCGGAAGCCAATCCGCTCGCTCTCGTCACGCTGGCCAGAGGTCTGAACGCCAAGGTGGTGTCGGCCTCCGCCGACCTGGGCGCCAACATCGACATGATGACGCTCTTCCCGGCCGAGAATCCGACTCACATTATTGCCTGCAACGAGCAGGGTACGTCGCAGCCCGCAGTACAGCGCATCCGCCTTTCAGGCGGCTCCGTCGAGACGATCCTGACCGGGATGCAGTCGTGCGATCCTGCACACATCACCCCTTGGGGTACGGTCGTCGTCGGCGAGGAGGCGGGTGGTTCAGGTACGCTTCTGGAAATCATTGATCCTCTAGCCACCACGGGTGTGAGCTACGATCGCGCGGCGGGTACGTTCAGCGGCGCGGACGCGGCGAACGTTGTCGAGCGCACTGCCGTCGGCCACCTCTCCTTCGAGGGAGTGGCGGTCTATCCCAACGGTGTCTTGTACTATGGCGACGAAAATCGCCCTTCACGAGGAACGCCTGGCGGCGCTTACTTCAAGTTCATCCCGGATAATCCCTGGGATCCCGGTTATCTACCGATAACGGATCTGAGCCAATCGCCGCTTGCTTCGGGCAGCGTCTACGGACTGCGGCTGGGTAAGCGCAGCGGTGACACGGATTACGGTCAGGGCTCGAATACTGGCCGAGGTGTCTGGGTGGAGGTGGAAAACGCCGACGATGCGAATCTGCGCGCCGTGGCAGCTGAGTTGAAACTCACGGGCTACTACCGCCCTGAGGACCTGAGCGCGGATCAGAGAGCCCTGGCGGAAGGCAACGTGCGCTTCTGCGGTAACAACACAGGTAATGAAGAGGACGATCAGAACTGGGGTGAGACGATCTGCGTCACGGACGGCACGCTCGAAGAAGCGCTTGCGAATCTGGCAACGCCCGACATGCAGTTGTTCGTAATCGGCTCGCAGCAGCAGACGATGATGGACAACATCGCCTACCAGCCCGGCCGCGGCAACTGGGTGATCCAGGAAGATCGCGACTCGGTTGGACTCAGCGGTGGTCCGTATCCTTTCAACAACAGCATCTGGCTGTGCCTTGAAGACGGAGCGGATCCTGACACTCTGAGCGAAGGGTGCCTGCGGATTGTGACCCTGAATGACCTGAATGCCGAGTCGACGGGTGGTTTTTTCGATGCCTCGGGCGGGCACTACTACTTCAGCGTTCAGCACAACGTCACTGGCCATGGCGTCATTCTCGACGTGACCGGTTGGCGTTGAACTCCGTCGGCGTAACCCGTAGACAGTAGTGTGCCAGACGAAGAGAGGGTGCTCAGGCACCCTTTCTTTGTTTCGTGCCCGCCTCCTGTCAGGACAAGCGCAGCATGACGAGCCCGGTGAGCACGGTCAGCGCGGAAATCAGGCGCACCCGGGTAAGAGACTCCTCGAGAAACACCGCGCCGATCAGCACCGCGAACAGTACGCTGCTCTCTCTGAGGGCTGCGACCGTGGCGATGGGTGCAACGGTCATGGCCCAGATGGCGATCCAGTAGGCACCCAGCGAGGCCAAACCGGCCAGACTGCCCTGGCGCCAGTTTCCGGTAAGCGTTGCAGACAGCATCCGGGCATTGCGAAGCGTGAAGTAGGCGAGCAGCGGGATGCCGTCCAGCACGAACAGCCATGCCACGTAGGCATGCGCATTGCCGGCGATCCGAGCACCCTGGCCATCGAGCAGCGTATAACCAGCAATGAAGCCCGAGGTGGCCAGGGCATAGACGGCACCCCGTGGTGATCGACGCAGCGATCGCCAGCCGCCTTCGAACGCCAGCAGCAGAATGCCACCAGCCAGCGTGATCACGCCGATTGCCTGGCCACCCTCCACCACCTCGCCGAGCAGACCGTACCCGCCGACGAGTGTCAGCAGCGGTGCGGTTCCCCGGGCCAGCGGGTAGATGCGGCCCAGCTCACCATGGTCGTAGGCAACCGCGAGAAAGGTGTTGTAACCCAGGTGCATGACGACCGAGCATGCGAGCCACGGCCAGGCTGCGGGGTCGGGTGGCCCCAGCCACAAGGCCCACGGCAGCGCAAACAGCCCGCTGAACGCGGCGAGCATCGCCATGGTGGCAAGCCGGTCGCCTTGGAATCGGAGCAGCGCGTTCCAGCCGGCATGCAGGAACGCGGCGATCAGTACCGCAGCGATAACGGTGAGTGACATGCCAGCATCCGGCAGTCGGAGGCGCTCATGCTATAGGGTCGCTCGAAGGTGAGCGATCGGGATCGACGACGCGTCGGGTGCCCGCCGTTACACTGCTGCTGACGGAACGAGGAGTCGGACGGAATTGGAGTCGCTGAGGTCACTGGCGGGGCAGCTGGAAGCGGGAACCACCAGCAGCGTCGAGCTGCTGGAACGTTGTCTCGACCAGGCAGGGGATCCGGCCGGCGAAGGGGAGCGTGTCTACATCGCTCTGCGGGCGGATGATGCCCGTCGCGACGCCCGGGCGGTGGACGAAGCCCGGGCGCGGGGTCAGGCAGCGTCTCCCTGGGCAGGGATCCCGATCTCCGTGAAGGATCTCTTCGATGTGGCAGGCGAGGTGACCCGGGCCGGCTCCGTGCTGCTCGCAGACGCGGCTACGGCCGACGCCACCGCGCCAGCCATAGATCGGCTGGTCCGGGCCGGGTTCGTCATCGTCGGCCGCACCAACATGACGGAGTTCGCTTACTCCGGTGTGGGCATTAATCCCCACTACGGAACCCCGCTCAATCCCTTCGACAGGGCGACGGGCCGGATCCCTGGAGGCTCCTCTTCGGGTGCAGCAGTTTCGGTGACGGACGGCATGGCGTCCGTCGGCATCGGTACGGATACCGGCGGTTCCTGTCGCATACCGGCCGCCCTCACGGGCATCACGGGTTACAAGCCAACGGCGAGCACCATCCCCCGCGAAGGTGTCTACCCGCTGTCCGCGAGTCTGGATTCGGTGGGTTCTCTGGCGCCTACCGTCGAATGCACGGCGATCCTTCACTGCCTCATGAGTGGTGGAGATGTGCTGCCGACAGCTCGATCCGTGTCGGATCTGAACCTGGCGGTGCTCGACCACTACGTCACAGCCGACCTGGACCCGGATGTCGGGGCCGCCTATGAGCGGGCGCTGGCACTTCTTTCCCGTGCGGGTGCCACGCTGTCATCGCTCACGCTCGCGGAGGTCGAGTCGCTGCCTACATTGAATGCCCGGGGTGGCATCGCGGCGGCGGAAGCCTATGCCTTTCATCGCGATCAGCTGGAAAGGCATGCAGCCGAATACGATCCGCGGGTGGGTAGTCGCATCGTGGCGGGTAAGAACGTCGGTGCCGAAGAGCTGGCCGAAATCCGGCGTGCGAGGAGGGTGATGATCGCGGCGTTCGGGGCAGCCATGGCTGATTTCGATGCGGTGCTGTGCCCGACGGTTCCCGTCATCGCACCGCCGCTTGCCGCCTTCGCGGCGGATGACGACTACGTGCGTCTGAACCTTCTTCTGCTGCGCAATCCGAGCCTCTTCAACTTCCTCGACGGCTGCGCGATCTCGCTACCGGTACACGAGCCGGGATCGGCACCTGTCGGGCTGATGCTGGCCGCACCGGGCGGACGGGATGCGTCGCTGCTCGCCGCGGCGATGGCTGTCGAGACACTGTTTCCCTGATTGGACTTCCGGGGACCAGCCGGGTATGGTCGGCGCTGACGCTGAACCGCAACCTGCGGACGGCGATCAGAAATTCAGTAACTTATTGATTGATATACAGTTTCCGGGAAGGACTTGATCCGGCAGGACAGGTACCGAAAACGCCAGGGGCTGATCCCCTGTGCCCCCTGACGACGCAGCGCGACACCGACATTCGCGCCGGGAACGATCGCGTTCTCACCGTTCGGGTGTACCTCTGTCTTCCGTGATCCGGGTATCTGATCCGGGAAGTACGGGAGACGTCACATGTCACACCACACTGCAGACGCTACTCGACTGAGCGTACTCGACTTCGCCGCGCGGAAGGCGCATCGCGAAAAGATCTCCATGGTTACCTGCTACGACTACACCTCGGCTCAGGTGCTGAACGACACCGCGGTGGATACGCTGCTGGTCGGCGACAGCCTCGCCATGGTCATGCACGGTTTCGATTCCACCGTGCACGCGACGGTGGAGCTGATGGCTCTGCACGTGACGGCGGTGGCCCGCGGCGCGCCGGACAAGTTCATCGTCGGCGACATGCCGTTTCTCGCAGCGCGGAAGGGGCTCGGGGTGGCCATGGATGGTGTCCAGCAGCTCATGCAGGCCGGTGCGCACTCGGTGAAGATCGAGGGTGAGAAGGGCCAGGTCGAGCTCATGGCGCACATCGTCGATTCCGGAGTACCGGTGATGGGCCACCTGGGCCTGACTCCCCAGTCGGTGCATCAGCTCGGCGGCCACAAGGTGCAGGGCAAGGCGGAAGGAGAAGCGCGCGCGCTCCTCGACTCTGCGCTCCGCCTCGAGGACGCCGGCTGCTTCGCGCTGGTGCTGGAGTGCGTGCCGAGTGTGCTCGCGCGGGAGATCACGCAGCGGCTCACCATCCCCACCATCGGCATCGGTGCCGGACCCCACACGGATGGTCAGGTGCTCGTACTCCAGGACATGCTGGGCATGAATCCGGTGTTCAAACCGAAGTTCCTCAAACACTATGCGAACGGCCATGAGGTGATGTCGCAGGCGGTGAACCGCTTCGATGCGGAAATCCGTCACGGCTGCTTTCCGTCGGCGAAGGAGAGTTACCGATGAGCGCCGTCGTTCGGAGGGGACCCCGGAGTGTTTCCCCGCGACAGGAGAACGTGAAGCCGACAGGCCCTCGGTTGTTCCGGCGCCTCTCCGAGTGGCGGGCATTCCGTCGAACCCTTACCGGCTCGGTGGGATTCGTGCCGACCATGGGAGCGCTGCACGCCGGCCACGCATCGCTGCTCGCGAAGAGCGTCGCCGAAAACGATCACACGGTGCTCAGCATCTATCTCAATCCGACCCAGTTCAACAACGCGAAGGATCTGGAGGTCTACCCACGCACGCTGGAACGGGATCTGTCGCTTGCCGGTGAGCTGGACGTGGATTTCGTCGTCGCGCCGGACTACGAGCAGATGTACGCGGACGGCTTCCGCTACCGGGTCGAGGAAAACGGGCTCTCCGGTGAGCTCTGCGGCGCGCACCGGCCAGGCCACTTCACCGGCGTGCTCACCGTGGTGATGAAGCTTCTGAACCTGGTGCGGCCCGACAGGGCTTACTTCGGCGAAAAGGACTACCAGCAGTTCCTGCTGATCCGCGACATGTGTGATGCGTTCTTCATGGACGTCGAGATCGTGCCCTGTGCGACGGTCCGGGAGGCGGATGGTTTGGCCCTGAGCAGCCGCAACGAGAACCTGGATGTGGCGGGCCGGGAGAAGGCCGCTCTTCTCAACCGGCTGATCCGCTCAGCAGCGGACGACGACGCGGTCGCCGAGGAACTCTCCGATGCGGGATTCGAAGTGGACTACGTGGTGCGCCGCCACGGGCGGCGCTTCGTCGCGGCCAGTCTCGACTGTGCCGGCAGGACGGTGCGGCTCATCGACAACGTGGCGGTCTGAAAGGTCAACCGAAGGGGCGGCCATGCTGAGCCGCCCTATTCGAGTCCGAAGACGAACAGCGTGTTGCCGCCGGTGATTGCGATGCGCTGGCGGCCGTCCACGGCAAACCCCATGGGGTTCGTGCGGATGTGGGCACCCGTGTTGAAGTTCCAGAGCGCCTCACCCGTGTCTTCATCCAGCGCGAAGAAGCTGCCTTCCAGCGTGCTGCCGAAGACCAGTCCGCCGGCTGTGGCCATGAGGCCGGACCAGGGCGGTGCCTTCAGCGGAAACTCCCAGAGCTGCTCGCCCGTCGTCACGTCGAGCGCCAGCACGGCGCCGGAGGCGTCGTCGCCGGACAGGGCCTGCTCGCCACCGCCGAGAAAGGGCGTTCCGGGCTCGTACTCCGCATCGGCTTTGAAGTATATGGACCCCATGCGCCGGTTCGGCACGAAGAACCGGCCGCTCATCGGGCTGTAGGCAGGCGAGAACCAGTTGATGGCCCCCTGCAGGCTCGGCCACACCAGCGTGCCTTCCTCCGAGGGCTCCGTATCCGGCAGCACGATGGGTCGACCGGTGCCGTCGAGCCCGGCAGCCCAGGTCTGCTTCGAATAGGGTCGGCCAAGCAGGAACTCGCCGGTTTCCCGATCCAGCAGATAGTAGAAGGCGTTGCGGTTGGCGAGCGCGACGAGCTTGCGCGATCGCCCCTGGAACTCGCCATCCAGCAGCACGGGAATCTGATTGGCATCCCAGTCGTGGGTATCGTGGGGCGTGAACTGGAAGTGCCAGCGCATCGCGCCGGTGGCCGGGTCCAGTGCGAGCATCGAGCAGGTGAACAGGTTGTCCCCCGGACGCAGATCGCCGTTCCAGTCCGGAGCGGGATTGCCCGTCATCCAGTAGAGCAGATTCAGATCCGGATCGTAGGAACCGGTGAGCCAAGTGGACCCGCCTCCGGTCTGCCAGCTGTCGGTTCCCCAGGTCTCGCTGCCTGGTTCGCCCGGTGCGGGAACGGTGTACGTCCGCCAGACCCGTTCCCCCGTCTTTGCGTCGTAGGCATCGACGAAGCCTCGCACCCCGGCCTCGGCACCACTGACCCCGACGATGATCAGCCCGTCCAGCGCCAGCGGCGCCAGGGTGAGCGAAAAACCCTCCGAGTTTTCGGCGACCCGGGTTTCCCAGCGTACCGCGCCGGTTCCGGCATCCAGCGCAAACAGCCTGGCGTCGAGCGTCCCCACGTAGAGGGTCCTGCCGAGAATCGCCACGCCGCGGTTCACCTTGGGAAAACCGATGTTCAGCACCTCCTCTGCAAGCTCGGGCGACCAGTGCCAGAGCAGCCGCCCGGTGCGGGCGTCCAGCGCAGACACGCTGCTCGGAGATTCGGTGAGGTACATGATCCCGTCGGCCACCAGCGGCGTGGTCTCCTGCAGTCCCGCACCGGTGATCTCCGTCGGCTGCATCTGATACGCCCACAGCACCTTCAATCGGGCGACGTTGGTTCTGTCGATCTCGTCGAGCACCAGAAACCGCTCCGAGCGATAGCTGCCGGAGTAGGTCAACCAGTTACCGTCGGCGCCCGCGTTCACGAGCCGTTCGAAAGGCACCTCGGCGGCCGCCAGGCTGGTGCCCGCGAGTAGCAGGGACGTCAGGCAGATGCGCTTCATCGTCGGTCTCCCTTCAGGCTCATGAGGTAGGAGGAAAGATCGTCCACCTCCCGAGGCGTGAGCACGGTGTCGTAACCCGGCATCAGGCTGTGGCCGAAGGCGCGCTCCAGGTTCAGCAGCGTGTGCTTGTCGAAGGAGCGGATGGTGCCGGACAGATCGCGGACCTGAATGGAAAACTCATCCTCGTTCACCCGCAGCCCCTCGAACTCGCCCTCCGGCGAGACCAGCCGCACGGTCAGGAAAGCATTGGTGCGGCCGGTCATGCGGCTGCTCAGCATGGGGAAGTCCGCATCGGGATTGGTGAGCGACCGACGCAGATACTCGAGGTTCCTGCGGCTGCCGACATCGGAGAGCTCTGGCCCGACGCCTTGCCCTTCGCCCCGGCTGATGTGGCACGCGGCACAGCCGCCCTTGGTCTCGTAGAGGACGCGCCCGACTTCCGGATCACCCGGCATGGCCTCGGCAGGCAGCCGACCCAGGGAGCGGACATAGCCGGCGATGTGCCAGAGCTCGTCGTCATTGGGTCCGAACGTGCCGGGCATGCCAGTCCCCTGGATGCCCTCACCGATGACGTCGAACAGCGCCTGGTCGTCGGGTGCGTGCCCGAGGGTCGGCCGTTTGAGACTGGGCCCTTCTCCGCCATCGCCGAGCATGCCGTGACAACGGGCACAGTGAACGCGGAACAGGCGTTCGCCGTCGGCGATATCCGCCGGTGTCTGAGTCTCGATGGGAGAAGGTGGTGCCGGACCCGTGGCGGCCGCGACCAGGTTCACGATGGTGAGCAGCAGGCTCAGGCCGGCTATGTGACAGGCGCCGCGGATGATGTCCAAGCCCTCTCCTCCCACCGTCCGGGCGTGTCGAGAGCGAGACGTTACGCGAATGCGCCGTCGTCCTCAAACGGGCCGCGCTGCGGCAACTACGTAGTTGAAGTCCTGCTCCTGCACCCCATATTCAGGACCAGTAGGGCCGGTAAAAGGCCCTGAAAGGAGACGACAAAATGAATGACATTGTTCGACGCAACGATCCGTTCGACATCTTCAGCCGGTTCGGCGATCTCTTCGATCGGGAGCCGTTCTTCAGTCCTGCTGCGCGCACGGAGTGGCTGCCCCCGGTGGACATCAAGGAAACGGATACGGGCTATACGTTCCACATGGATGTTCCCGGCCTGAAGCCTGAGGACCTGGATGTGGAGCTGCACGAAGGCGTTCTGAGCATTCGCGGCTCCCGCAGCGAAGAAAAGAAAGAGGAAGACAAGGGCTACGTGCGCACGGAGCGCCGCTATGGCAGCTTCAGCCGTCAGTTCCGGGTGCCGACCAACGTGCTGGCCGACAACCTGAAAGCCGAGGTCAAGGATGGTGTGCTGACCATCGAGGTGCCCAAGGGTACGGATCAGGGTGCCCGCAAGGTCAAGGTGTCCTGAGGCCGCCGCCATGGATACCGATCGCCTGAAAGAGGACTTCGGCAACACCTGGAAGTGGCTCGCGGAAGGCTGGCGTCACATCAGTGCCCGGGCGGCCAACGCCCTGACGTACTTCAGCCCGTCCAAGGGCGGCGAGGAGTCGGGCGTGATGCGCTGGGGCCTGATGGCGCTGGACGTGCGCGAAGCGGAGAACGACTTCATCGTCGAGCTGGAAGCACCGGGACTCGAGAAAGACGACTTCGACATCACCGTCGAGGACAACCGGCTGATCGTGACGGGCACCAAGCGCTACGAGAAAGAACGCAAGGAAGGCTCGATGCGCATCACGGAACGCGCCTTCGGCTCGTTCCAGCGGGTGATCCCGATGAGCGAACGGGTGACCGCGGAAGGGGCGGAAGCGTCCTACAAGCGCGGCGTACTGACGCTGAAAGTGCCGAAGGCCGTACCACCGAGCGCCAAGAAGATTTCGGTGGCCGTCCGCTGACGCGTCACAGCAGCGCGAGCACGCCCTGGAGCGCGATCTCCACGGCCTGATCGCGCACCGCCTGGCGGCTACCCGCCAGGCGGTGCGCGGCTGTCTGGACGCAGCGGATCGCTTCCTCTCTCACCGCCCAGGCGAACCAGACCGTGCCGACGGGGGCGATGACGTCTCCGCCATCTGGCCCCGCAATACCCGTGATCGCGACCGAGATATCGGCCGAGCTGGCACTCAGCGCCCCTTCGGCCATGGCCCGGGCCGTGGGCTCGCTCACCGCACCGTGGCGCTCGAGCAGATCGACCGCCACACCGACCATGTCGGTCTTGGCGCTCAGCCGGTAGGTGACGAAAGCACCCTCGAACCAGTTCGACGAGCCGGGCACCTCGGTCAGCCGGGCGGCGAGCAGCCCGCCGGTGCAGGACTCGGCGCTGACCAGGCGCCAGCCCCGCGCGAGCAGGGCGGTGCCGACGTCTAAGGCCAGCGAATCAGGTCCACTCACGGTCGTCGATGTCTTCCAGGTGCTGGAAGCGCGACTCGGCCAGCGCGGCGGCGTGGAAGATGGCGCGACCCTTGTTCATGCTTTCCTTCCATTCGAGCCTGGAGATCGAGTCAGCGACGATGCCGCCACCCGCCTCGATGTATAGCATGCCGTCCTTGATCACGGCGGTGCGGATGGCGATGGCCGTGTCCATGTTGCCGTTCCAGGCGAGATAGCCCACAGCGCCTCCGTAGATGCCGCGTTTCACGGGCTCCAGCTCGTCGATGATCTCCATCGCCCGGATCTTGGGCGCACCGGACAGGGTTCCCACCGGCAGGGTGGCCCGGAGCACGTCCATGGCCGTCCTGCCGGTTTTCAGAATGCCCGTCACGTTCGACGAGATGTGCATGACGTTGTAGTAACGTTCGATGACGAACTTCTCGGTCACCTCGACCGAGCCGGTCTCGGCGACGCGACCCACGTCGTTGCGACCGAGGTCGATGAGCATCAGGTGCTCGGCGATCTCCTTCGGGTCGGCGAGCAGCTCCGCTTCCAGTGCCCGGTCTTCCTCCGGCGTGTGGCCCCGTCGTCGCGTACCGGCCAGAGGCCGGTTGGTGATCACCCCATCCTCCACCCGAGCCAGGATCTCGGGCGATGAGCTGACGATCTGGAAGTCTTTCAGGTCCATGAAGTACATGTAGGGTGACGGGTTCAGTCGTCTGAGCGCCCGGTAGAGGTTGACGGGCTCGGAGCCGAAGGGCAGAGACATGCGCTGGGCGAGCACCACCTGCATCACGTCACCGGCGCGCGTGTACTCCCGGATCCGTTCGACCGCCTGTTTGAACGGCTCCTCGCCGAACTCCGAGACGAAGTCCGATTCCTCCACGGGCTGGTTGGTCGATGTTTCCGTGATTTCCGGGACGGCGCGCAGCAGCGACTGAGCCCGATCCTGGAGAGTTTCCACGGTGCGCTGGTAGATGTCCGGATCCGCCGGGTCCACCAGGCTGATGAGCTGCATCTGTGCCTTGAGGTTGTCGAAGACCACCACATCTTCCGAAACCATGAGCAGGATATCGGGTGTGCCCAGAGTATCCGGCGGCGTGGTGTCCCTCAGGCGTTTCTCGGTGTAGCGCACGGTGTCGTAGCCGAAAAAGCCCACCAGACCGCCATAGAACCGGGGCAGGTTCGGCAGCGGGGCGACCCGGATGCGGGACTGAAAGGCCTCGATGAAGGTCAGCGGGTCGTCGCTGTCGACCGTTTCGGTGATCACACCGTCGGTCTCCACAGTGATGGTGTTGCCGACCACCCTCAGGATGGTGCGTGCGGGCAGTCCGATCATGGAGTAACGCCCCCACTTCTCACCGCCGCCTTGAGCCGACTCCAGCAGGTAGGAGTAGGGCCCGCGGGCGAGCTTCAGGTAGGTGGATACGGGGGTGTCCAGGTCGGCCAGACTGGTGTGTACGACAGGGATGCGGTTGTAGCCCTGCCGGGCGAGATCGGAAAAGGTTTTGGCGTCCATGTGAATCCAGTGTGCTTAAGGGTGCGGACATTGCACCGTCGGTTGTGTGCTCCCGGTCAGGCCGGGACGTTGCGGCTGGAAGTGACGCCTAGGCGTGCCACTCCCGGGAGAAGCCCTCCACGACGACTGAGCGTCGCCACTGGTCCTGGGTTCCCCGGGGGGTTTTTCGGATGCCCGTGTTGTGAGAGGTGGACATGATCGGCGAGAGATCGCTTTCGCTTCAGATTGCGCGGCCGAGCCTAAACGAGGTCGGAAAACGATTCAATGACAGCGTCGGCACCGAGTTCGGCCGCCGGTATACCGTGGTTGTAGCCGTCCCGGACCACGACCACGGGACATCCGGCGGCCCGTGCACAGGCCACGTCCGCGTTGGAGTCACCGACGAACAGGGCGTCGACTGGAGGCACAGCAATCGCCGAGCAGGCAAAGAGTGCCGGATCGGCTGCGGGTTTGGGCTGCCCGGTCGTGTCACCGCAGACGATGACGTCGAAGTAGCCGGCCAGATCGAGCGCGGCGAGCAGGGGTTCGCTGAGCTCGGTCAGCTTGTTGGTCACCACGGCGAGCCTGGCACCGCGCGCGCGCAGGGTTTCGAGGGTGGTCTCGACACCGGGGTAGGGTCTGCTGCGATCGGCGATGTGCCGCCTGTAGTGTTCGAGGAAGACTTCGAGCAGTATCTCCGTCGGGTCTTCCTCGAGCCTCCGGGGTGCCAGCGCCTGAGTGATGAGCGCCCGGGCCCCGTGTCCGATCCAGTGTCTTGTCACGGATTCCGTGACGCCGGGCAGACCGTGCTGCCCGAAGGCGTGATTCAGAGCGGCGTTGATGTCCGGTGCGGTATCGACCAGGGTTCCATCCAGATCGAAGAGATAGCCGGAATACGGTTTCAAACGCCGGCGAGCTCGCTGCGCATGGCGGTGATGACGTCCCCGTAGGCTGTCTTCCGGTCGGCGGCCGGATCGCCGGAAAACGCCGAGAAAATGGCGGAACCCGCGACGAAGGTGTCGGCGCCGGCCCTGGCCGCGTCGGCGATGTTGCCGGCCTTGATGCCGCCATCGATCTCCAGGCGGATGTCGCGGTCACTGGCGTCGATCAGCTCCCGGGCGTTGGCGACCTTGTTCAGACTCGACGGAATGAAGGCCTGGCCGCCGAATCCCGGGTTGACCGACATGATCAGCACCAGATCGACGAGATCCATCACCTCGGTCAGTTGATCCACCGGTGTGGCCGGATTGAAGACCAGGCCCGCCTTCGCGCCGCCTTCGCGGATCAGCGAGAGGGATCGGTGCAGATGTTCCGTCGACTCCGGATGAATGCTGATGATGTCGGCGCCGGCGCTCAGGAAGTCGCCGATCAGCCGATCCACGGGCTTGACCATGAGGTGTACGTCCATGGCCGCGTCGATACCCGAACGGCGCAGCGACTCCAGGACCAGAGGACCGATGGTCAGGTTCGGGACGTAGTGATTGTCCATGACGTCGAAATGAATCAGATCCGCGCCGGCGTCGAGCACGGCCCGGATCTCCTCGCCGAGCCTCGAGAAGTCGGCGGAGAGTATGGAAGGGGCGATCCAGTACGTCATAGGCGTCGCATTCTACGTGTCCACCCGTCCGCTGTCTGGCACCTTCGGCGTGGATCCGTCGATCTCCTTGAGCTGGGCTTCGGTACCGATGTCCGTCCAGACACCGCGCCAGACTTCCGCCGACAGGCGGCCCGTGCCGATGGCCTGGAAGAAGTGGTCCCGCAGCGAGAAGGGCGCGGCCTCGTCCGCAGCGAAGACACGGGGATGGAGCACGGCGATGCCACAGTACACGAACGCATCGCCACGCCCCGTGATCCGACCGTCCGCGAACAGAAAATCACCCTGGGCACGAAAGGCCGGCTTCGGTGTCACGACCAGATGCATGTCGGCCCATGATGGAAGCCCGTCCAGGCGCGAAAAAGGAAAGTCGGTGAAGATGTCCCCGTTCAGCAGGACGAACGGCGCATCGCCCAGCAGCGGCAACGCGTTGACGATGCCCCCACCCGTATCCAGGAGCTGTCGTTCACGGCTGTAGCGGATACGCACGCCGAAACGGCTGCCGTCACCGAAATAGACCTCGATCTGCTCGCCGAGGTGATGCAGGTTGATCACCAGCTCGGTGATACCCGCGTGGCGCAGCCAGCCGATCTGATGCTCGAGCAGCGGCCGGCCATGGATGCTGAGCATGGGTTTGGGGATGGTGTCCGTGAGCGGCCGCAACCGCTCCCCGCGTCCGGCGGCAAGGATCATGGCTTTCATGATGCGGCGAGGTCCGTCAGCCGGCCGGCGATCGCCTCCCTGTTCAGACCCTTGAGCCATCGTGCCAGCGGCTCGAGCGGTGCATAGCGAGGGGTCAACCGCTGCAGATGGTCGAGCACGGGTAGGATGTGTGCGAGGTGCGTCGTCTTCGCATCGCGCAGCCGGAGCCGCGCGAAAATACCGACGGCCTTGAGCTGCCGCTGAACGGCCAGGTGATCCACGTCTGCAGGGAAGGTGACAGGGTCCAGGTCCAGATCGGTGCTGGAAAGATAGAAATTGATCCAGCGCTGGACGTCGGCGTCGGTGAACTCGTGATAGCAGTCGTGCAGCAGCGACGCGAGATCGTAGCCCACCGGTCCCATCAGCGCGTCCTGAAAGTCTACGATCCCGAGCTGCCTGCACGCGGGATCGTAGAGCAGGTTCCTGCAGTGATAGTCGCGATGAACACAGCACTGCGGCGTGGATCGGGTCCGCTCGACGAGCGTGTGGAAGACCGCCTCCACCGGCTCGGGCAGCCTGGCTTTGAGCAGTTTCTCCACGAACCACTCGCGGAAGATGCCGAGCTCGTCGGTGAAGCGCTGTGTGGTGTAAGGGGGAATGGCCGGGTCCCGTACCCGCTGCAGCCGGATCAGGGTTTCGATGGCTAGCTCCAGGGCTTCGGACTCCTGTTCGGTGCCGTACACCGCTTCGAGGTCCATGCGGCCGACGTCGCTCAGCAGGTACCAGCCTTCCTCAGGATTGCTGCTCAACACCGCGGGTACTGGCAGCCCACTGTGCCCGAATACGCGCGCCAGCCGTTCGAACTGAGCGTTCTGTTCCTTCTCCGGCGGCGACACCATGAGCACAACGGACCCGGGGTCACCGGTGTCAGGCATGAGGCATTCGATCCTGTAGAAAGCCCTGAAGCTCGCTTCCGCCTTCAGTGGCTGCGGAGTCAGCGAGGTGGTTCGGAGGGTTGCCTGGGCCCAGGCGACGGCACGGTCGGACATCGACGCATTCTAGCAGGCGCGATTGATCGGGTAAGGACTCGGGCGCGAGGGTATCATCGCGCACCATGATGCGTTGCTACCGAATCCTGCGGGGCGCCGCCTGCGCCCTGGCGGCGTGTGCTGTCGGCCTGAACACACCGGCGGCAGCCGAGGAACCCGCGGGCCTCGCCTGGGATTTCTGGCATCCGCGCGAGTCGCTCAGCTCGGCCCAGACCAGCGGCCTGCCGCAGTTCTGCGCCGGCAGGTATCTCTGGCCGGTCTACACTCTGCCTCGCGACGTGAAGGATGAGGATTATCCGGTGGAAGCCGAAGCACGCGAGCTTCGGTACTTCGAATCCGGCGAGGTCACGCTGCAAGGCGACGTCGTAGTCCGGCAGGGCAACCGGACACTGCGGTCGGCGGAGGTGGAGCTCAACCACGAGACCCGTCTGGGGCAGATCAGCACACCCGTACAGATCGAGCAGCCCGATGCCATTCTGCGGGGCACGGACGCGGCCATGAATCTGGATACCAAGGCAACCGTGATCAACGGTGCCGAGTTCCTGCTGCCGGAGCCCGAGTTCCGGGGGACGGCCAGACGTCTCGAGCGTTACGACAACGGTGATCTGGAGGTAACCAGGGGGTCGTTCACCCGCTGTGAACCCTCCAACAACAACTGGCGGATCGGTGCCCGTAAATTCCGGATCCGTCAGGACAGCGATGTGGGGGTCGCACGTGATGCGGTGGTACGGGTGAAGGGCGTCCCGGTTTTCTACTCACCCTATCTCAGCTTTCCGATCAACGACGAACGTAAATCGGGCTGGCTGTTTCCGAGTATGGGTTATTCCAGTGAAAACGGTTTGCAGTTCGCCCCACCGTACTACCTCAACCTGGCGCCGAACTACGACGCGACGCTGGTTCCCCGGTACTTCCAGAACCGGGGTCTGGGTGTTGACGCCGAATTCCGCTATCTGTCGGGATGGCAGAAGAGCCGCCTGGTTGGCGGATATCTCCCCAACGACTCGCTCTACGACGGCACCTACGAGAAGAGCGACTTCGAGAATCTGGAACAGGCGGGCCTGGTGCAGGGGCCGTTCGTGCCGGCGGACCGCTGGCTGTATGGCCTCTTTCATCAGGGCGACGCCCGCGCATGGCACACTACGGTGGACTACACGGCGGTCAGCGACAGGGATTACTTCCGGAACCTGGATACAGAGATCAACGTATCCTCCGACCGTGAGCTGGAGCGGTTCGGTGAGGTTCAGTACCTCAAAGGTGGTCTCGACCTCAGGCTCTGGGCCCAAGGCTTCCAGCGCCTCGATGAGGTGCAGGTGGATGCTTACCGCCGGCTGCCGGAGCTGTCGGTCAGTTACCTGGGTAACCTGCCAGGGCCCCTTGAATGGTCGCTCGGTGCGGCCGGCACCCGGTTCGATCGTAACAACACAGACCTCGTCGGGCTGGAGAAGATCATCGGCAACCGGCTGCACATCGAGCCGCGGGTAAGCCTGCCTCTCGCCCGGTCCTGGGGATTTCTGAACCTGACCGGCGGCTACCGCTACACGGCGTACGAGCTGGAGGACACGCCCATCGGTGTCGATGACCGGCCAGTCCGGAAGATCGGCCTCGGCAGTGCAGATACCGGGCTTTTCTTCGAGAAGGACCTGAACGTGTTCGGACGGCGGATCATCCACACGCTGGAACCGAGGCTCTTCTACCTCTATCAGCAGTACCGTGACCAGGATGACCTGCCCCGATTCGATGTCACACAGCTGACCTTCCGTTACGACCAGTTGTGGCGCGACAACCGCTTCTCGGGTCTGGACCGGATCGGCGATGCCAATCAGCTGTCCATCGGCCTGACCTCCAGACTGCTGGATCCGTCTTCCGGTGCTGAGCGGCTGCGTGCCAGCGTCGGCCAGATCCGCTACTTCGAAGACCGCCGTGTGACGCTGTCCGGTGTGGGCACCGAGCTGGATACGACCAGCGACTCGGAGTTCGCCGGCGAGCTGGTCTCAACGATCCGTTCCTGGACGGTGGGTGCGGACGTGATCTGGGATCCCACCATCAAGAAGGTATCCAGGGGCGGCGGCTACGTTTCCTACCGGGCGAGCAACGACCGGATTCTGCACCTCGGGTACCGCTATCAGATCCACTCCATCGACCAGACGGATGTGGCCGCCATCTGGCCGCTGACCCGCAGGTACGCGGTGATTGGCCGCTGGAACTACGATGTGGAACGCCGGAGGACGATTGAGGGGCTGGCCGGAATCGAGTACAACGACTGCTGCTGGAAGCTGCGTGTGGTATATCGCAGCTACCTGGAGTCTCCATCGGCACGCGACCTGCAGGCCGCTGGAAAGCGCTCGGGCATCTATTTTCAGGTCGTTTTCAAGGGGCTGGCCAGCCTCGACGATTCTCTGGAATCCCTGTTGTCAAAGAGTATCCGGGGTTACGTGATGGAAGACGAATGGACCCGATGAAGAAAATGAAAGCCGCCTTTCTGGGCAGTGTGCTGGCGCTGATTCCACTGTCCGCGGGCGCGGAGTACCGGGAGCTCGACGCTATCGTTGCGGTGGTGGAGGACGACGTGGTGCTGGCCTCGGAGCTGCTGGAACGGCTTGACATGGTCCGCGAGCAGTTCGCTCAGAACAACCAGCCGTTGCCACCGAACGACATTCTGCTGTCTCAGATCATGGAGCGGCTCATCATTGAGAGCCTGCAGATCCAGGAAGCCGACCGCCGCGGGGTGACGGTGGACGACGAGACGCTGACCCGGGCCGTGACCGGCTTCGCGCGGCAGAACAACATGACGCTGGAAGAGTTCGCCCAGAAGCTCGAGCAGGACGGCCGGAACTATGCCGAGTTCCGCGAGCAGATACGCAAGGAAATCATGATGCAGCGTCTGCAGCAGGGCATCGTCAACCGGCGCATCACGATTTCGGATCAGGACATCCAGGACCTGCTCAACTCACCCTACTACAAGGAGCTTCTGTCCGACGAGTTCAGGGTCGGTCACATCCTGCTCGCGCTGGAGCCCAATGCCAGCGAGGAAACCATCAAGCAGGCGGAAGACGCCGCCATAGAGATCGTCAAGGAGCTGCGCGGGGGTGCGGATTTTGCGCAGATGGCCGTGGCGCGATCGGCAGGGTCGAACGCCCTGGAAGGAGGTGACCTGGGCTGGCGTAAGGCTGCAGAGCTGCCGTCGCTGTTCTCCGAGTACGTGCTGCAGATGGATGTGGGGGACGTGTCACCGCCCATTGCGAGCCCGAGCGGCTTCCACATCATCAAGCTGCTCGATCAGCGGGGCGCTGGCGTACAGAAGGAGATGCAGACCCACCTGCGCCACATCCTGGTGATGCCGTCCGAGATCCGTTCGGAAGCGGAAGCGAAGACCCTCATCTGGGACATCTACAAACGGCTCACCGCCGGCGAGGATTTCGCCGAGCTCGCGGCCGAATACTCCGAAGATCCGGGCAGTGCGCTTGCCGGAGGCGATCTCGGCTGGACGTCGGGAGACGAGTTCGTTCCCCGGTTCCGGGAAGTCATGGCAGAGACGCCTACTGGTGGATTGAGCGAACCCTTCGAGTCGCAGTACGGCTGGCACGTCCTGCAGGTGCTGGACCGTCGGGAGCAGGACATGAGTGAATCGGCGCGGCGCGAGATGGCTCTGCAGATCCTGCACCAACGGCGCTTCGAGGAAGAGCTCGACAAGTGGCTGAAGGAACTCCGTGACGAAGCCTTCGTGGAGATCAGGCTCGGCAACTCCTGAGACAACGTGGCGCTGAAACTTGCCATCACCCCCGGAGAGCCGGCCGGAATAGGGCCCGAGCTCATCGTACGGCTTGCGCAGAACGAACGGACCGTCGACTGGGTTGTCATCGCCGACCAGAGCCTGCTGACGCGGACTGCCGGGCGTCTGGGGCTGACGCTGACAACCGACCATTCCGTCAGCAGGCCGACACGCGAGCCGGGCCGGCTCAGCGTGCTGCATGTCCCCCTGAAGGTGGCCGAACAGCCGGGTGTGCTGGACGTGCGCAATGCCGCCTACGTGCTGGAAACCCTGGTGCGCGCCGCCCAGGGCTGCCTGCAGGGAGAATTCGGTGGTGTGGTGACGGGCCCCGTGCAGAAATCCGTCATCAGCGATTCGGGCCACCCGTTCAGCGGTCATACGGAATTCTTCTGCGAGCAGGCGGGGGTGCCCGACGTGGTCATGCTGCTGGTGGCCGACCGGTTACGGGTGGCACTGGCGACGACGCACCTGCCCCTGGCTGCGGTGCCGGCCGCCATCACTGCGCCACTCCTCGAGCGACGCCTCGGTATCCTGCTGGACGGGCTCCAGCGCCAGTTCCACTGTACGAAGCCCCGGATTCTGGTTGCGGGTCTCAATCCGCATGCGGGAGAGGGTGGGCATCTCGGGCGTGAGGAAATCGAAGTGATCGGACCGGTCTGTGAACGCTTCCGGTCCCGTGGTGTCGACGTGGTCGGGCCGCTGCCTGCCGACACACTGTTCACGGCTCCCTATCTCGCCCGCGCCGATGCGGTCTTTGCCATGTACCACGACCAGGGTCTGCCCGTACTCAAGTCCCACGGGTTCGGACGGGCGGTCAACGTCACGCTGGGACTGCCTTTCGTCAGAACGTCCGTGGACCACGGCACGGCACTGGATCTGGCGGGTCGGGGCACGGCGGACACCGGCAGCCTTCAGGCCGCGCTGGAGCTTGCCGCCGAGCTGGCACGGTGAATCGGCGCCCGCAGGCGCGCAAGCGGTTCGGCCAGCACTTTCTGGTCGACGAAGGCGTGCTGCAGCGGATTGCCGACCTGGTGCACGTCCGACCGGGAGATCGGCTGCTGGAGATCGGTCCTGGACAGGGTGCGCTCACCCGTTACCTCTACGGGCAGACGGATACCTATGTGGCAGTGGAGCTCGACCGGGATCTCATTGCACCACTCAAGGCCAGTTTTCCCAGGCTCGATCTGGTGAGCGCCGACATTCTGCGGGTGGACCTGGACAGCCTGCTCGAGCCGCCGGGCTGGCGGGTGGTCGGCAACCTGCCCTACAACATCTCCTCACCGCTGCTGATCAAGCTGTTCGGGGTGCGTTCGCGTATCGCCGACATGCACTTCATGTTTCAGCGGGAGCTGGGTGCACGGCTGGCGGCCGACCCGGGCAGCAAGAGTTGGGGGCGCCTCGGTGTGCTGACCCAGTACTACTGCGAGGTGGAGCAGCTGCTCGACGTGCCGCCGGAGGCATTTTCCCCACCGCCCAAGGTGCATTCCTGCCTGATCCGGCTGGTTCCGCGCAAGGATCCGGAACCGGTGGATCCGGACCGGTTACAGCGGGTGCTGCAGCTTGCCTTCTCCTCACGCCGCAAACGTATCGCGAATGGCCTCAAGACGCTTAGACTGGATTGGGGTCGTGCCGCGGTGGATCCGGATGCACGGCCGGACGTGCTTTCTGTGGCCGATTTCGTGAGGCTGGCCAACGCGATCGTGGATGAGATCGCACAGTAAAAGATCCGGATCGGGAGGTGAAGTTGGACGGTGTGTTCGAAATCGGTGTCGAGGTCCGCTACATCGAAAGGGAATCCGATCCTGGGGAAGGCCGGTTCGTGTTCGCCTATACGATCACCATCAGCAATCGCGGAGATGCTGCGGCGCAGCTGATGAGCCGCTACTGGCGGATCACCAACGCCGAGGGACGTGTGGAGGAGGTGGCAGGTCCAGGTGTCGTCGGTAAGCAGCCCGTCATCGAGCCGGGACAGGCGTACCGTTACACCAGTGCCGCCATTCTGGAAACTCCGGTGGGCAGCATGGAGGGATACTACGAGTTCCGTTCGGACACGGGGCGTTTCCGGGTACCCATCGCGCCGTTCTCGCTGTCGCAACCGAACGTGGTTCACTAGCGCTCGATGCCGACCTATGCGATCGGAGACATTCAGGGCTGCTACGAGGAGTTTGCCGCCCTTCTGGATCTGATCGACTTCCGGAGTGATCGGGATCGGCTGTGGCTTGTCGGTGATCTGATCAACCGGGGACCTGACAATGTCAGCGTGATCCGCCGGGTGATGGAGATGGGCGACGCTGCCGTCACGGTGCTGGGTAATCACGACCTGCATTTTCTGGCCATCCATCGTGGCGGACACCGTCCGAATCGTGCAGACACCCTCCAGGATCTGCTCGACTGGAAGCGTGCGGACCTTGTGTCCGACTGGCTGCGCTACCGACTGATGCTGCACGGGGACGCGGGGCTCGGATACCTGATGGTGCATGCCGGCATTCCGCACATCTGGAGTGAGGACCAGGCCTCTGTACTCGCCCGGGAAGTCGAGGAGGTTATCCGTGGCCCCGGCTGTGAGAAGTATTTCAGGGAAATGTACGGCAACGAGCCCGACCACTGGCGCGATGACTGGGAAGGCATGTCACGCTGGCGGATCATAACAAACTACCTGACGCGGATGCGTCTGGTGGACGTGGACGGCAGGCTTGATTTCTCCCACAAGGGTGCGCTCCAGGATGCACCCGCTGGCCTGCTGCCCTGGTTCGAGCTCGTCACGGACAGAACGACACATAAGAAAATCCTTTTCGGCCACTGGGCGGCACTCGAAGGACAGACCGGCCGGGATCGCATCGTTGCGCTGGATACCGGTTGTGTCTGGGGGCGGAGTCTGACCGCGCTGTGCCTGGATGACGGCTCGTTCTATTCCGTTCCGGCGCTGAAGCCGTCCGGAAACGCGTCATAGACAAGCTAACACCCTTTTATCTGACAAGTAGCTGAGAGGGTTCTCTCTGCCTGCGGTGCGCCATTGTCTGACACGGTTCCGGGGCAACCGCCCATACCCCAGTTTCGACCGTCCGGCTGTTCGCGCTTTGCTGGTGCGGGTGAAACTGTGATGCTGTCATCGGATCGAATGTAGAAGACGCCGAAGAGGAATCTTAAGGAGTGGTCTTCGGCGGATTCTGACAGACGGTACAACCGGACGCAGCAAAGGAGAGCTTGCCATGGGTGTATTTGAGCACTATCAGGAACGATTCGATGCAGCCCTAGAAGAAGAGCTGTCCCTCCAGGAATATCTCGAACTCTGCAGATCGGATCCGAGCGTCTACGCAACAGCCGCCGAGCGGTTGCTGCTGGCGATCGGAGAGCCGGAATTCGTCGATACCTCCAAGGATCCGAGACTGTCGCGGATCTTTTCCAACAAGGTCATCAAACGCTACCCGGCGTTCGGCGAGTTCTACGGCATGGAGGAGGCCATAGAGCAGATCGTCTCGTTCTTCCGACATGCGGCGCAGGGACTCGAGGAGCGTAAGCAGATTCTCTATCTGCTGGGGCCCGTCGGCGGCGGCAAGAGTTCTCTGGCCGAGAAGCTCAAGGCGCTCATGCAGCGCATGCCGTTCTATGCGATAGCCGGCTCGCCCGTGAACGAATCGCCGCTCGGTCTGTTCGACCCCGTCGAGGACGGAGCCATTCTCGAGGAGGAGTACGGCATTCCCGCACGCTATCTGCGGGGTGTGATGTCACCCTGGGCGGCGAAGCGCCTCAGGGAGATGGGTGGCGACATCACACGCTTCAAGGTGGTGAAGAAGCATCCCTCACTGCTGAATCAGATTGCGGTGGCCAAGACGGAACCGGGCGACGAGAACAACCAGGACATTTCGGCGCTCGTCGGGAAGGTCGACATCAGAAAGCTCGAGGACTTCGAGCAGAACGATCCCGATGCCTACAGCTTCTCCGGCGGGCTGTGCAAGGCGAATCAGGGTCTCCTGGAGTTCGTCGAGATGTTCAAGGCGCCGATCAAGGTGCTGCACCCGCTGCTCACGGCAACCCAGGAAGGCAACTACAACGGCACGGAAGCCATCGGAGCGATTCCGTTCGACGGTATCGTCCTCGCTCATTCCAACGAATCCGAGTGGCAGACGTTCCGGAACAACCGCAACAACGAGGCCTTCATCGATCGCGTCTACATCGTCAAGGTGCCCTACTGCCTGCGGGTCACCGAAGAGGTGAAGATCTATGAAAAGCTGATCACCGACAGCTCGCTGCACAGCGCACCGTGCGCGCCGGATACGCTGAGGATGCTGGCCCAGTACTCGGTGCTGTCCCGGATCAAGGATCCGGAGAATTCGAACGTCTACTCGAAGATGCGCGTATACGACGGCGAGAACCTGAAGGACACGGATCCGAAGGCGAAAAGCCTCCAGGAATATCGTGATGCGGCCGGTGTGGACGAAGGCATGAGCGGTCAGTCGACGCGTTTCGCGTTCAAGATCCTCTCGAAGGTCTTCAACTTCGACGCGACGGAAGTGGCGGCCAATCCGGTCCATCTCATGTACGTGCTGGAGCAGCAGATCGAACAGGAGCAGTACGATCAGGAAACGCGCGAACGGCTGCTGCGCTACATCAAGGAGTACCTGGCCCCGAAATACGTGGAGTTCATCGGTAAGGAAATTCAGACTGCGTACCTGGAGTCCTACTCCGAGTATGGCCAGAACATCTTCGACCGGTACGTCACCTATGCGGACTTCTGGATTCAGGATCAGGAGTACCGGGACCCCGAAACGGGTGACATTCTCAACCGGGCCGCGCTGAACGAAGAGCTTGAGAAGATCGAGAAGCCCGCGGGAATCTCCAATCCGAAGGATTTCCGCAACGAGATCGTGAACTTCGTGCTCCGCGCCCGGGCCAATCACAATGGCAGCAACCCTTCCTGGCTCAGCTACGAAAAGCTGCGCACCGTGATCGAGAAGAAGATGTTCTCGAACACGGAAGACCTGCTGCCGGTGATCAGCTTCAACGCCAAATCCTCCAGCGAGGAGCAGCGCAAGCACGACGACTTCGTCGCCAGGATGGTGCAGCGTGGTTATACGGAGAAGCAGGTCCGGCTGCTGGCGGAGTGGTATCTCCGTGTGCGCAAGTCGCAGTAATCGGGCTGGTGGATTGGAAGGTGCGTTGCGCCTTCCAGAGGGGGTTACGTCATGTCGTACATCGTCGATCGACGGCTGAACGCCAAGAACAAGAACACAGTCAACCGTCAACGCTTTCTCGAGCGGTACAAGAAGCGCATCAAGAAGGCGGTTTCCGATGCGGTGGACAGCCGCAGCATCACCGACATGGACCGGGGTGAGGAGGTCAGCATCCCTGCGGAGGACGTCTCGGAGCCGGTGTTCCATCATGGCAGCGGCGGGCGTCGCAGCGTGGTTCATCCGGGTAACAGGGAGTTCGTGCAGGGTGACCGGATTCAGCGCCCGGAAGGGGGCTCCGGCGGCGGTGGTGGCGACGGCGACGCGTCCAACAGCGGTGACGGTCAGGACGAGTTCGTATTTCAGCTCACCCAGGAGGAGTTCCTCGAGTTTCTCTTCGACGATCTCGCGCTGCCGAATCTCACCAAGCGCGCGCTGAAGGGAAATGCCAGCTACAAGTACGAGCACGCGGGGTTCACCCACGACGGTGTCCCTGCCAAGCTCTCGGTGCTGCGTTCCATGAAGGCCGCCAAGGCGCGGCGAATTGCGCTGTCAGGCGAGTCCCGCCGACTGCTCAAGGCGGCAGAGGCGAAGCTGGAGGAAGCGCAGCAGCAGGGTGACGAGTTCACCAGCCGTCGGCTGCTGCAGGAAATCGAGTTGCTGCGCCGGCGGATCGGCCGTGTGCCGTTTCTCGACACCAACGACCTCCGCTACAACCTGCACCTCAAGCGGCCGGTGCCGACGTCCCAGGCGGTGATGTTCTGCCTGATGGACGTCTCTGGTTCCATGGACCAGCAGATCAAGGACATCGCCAAGCGTTTCTATCTGTTGCTCTACATGTTCCTGAAGCGCCACTACGAGCGGACCGAGATCGTCTTCATCCGTCATCACACCGTGGCGAAAGAAGTGGATGAGCAGGAGTTTTTCTACTCACGGGAAACCGGCGGCACGGTGGTCTCCAGCGCGCTGAAACTGATGAAGGAAGTGATTGCCGCCCGGTACTCGCCGAACGAATGGAATATCTATGGTGCACAGGCTTCCGATGGTGACAACTGGAACGACGACTCACCCATCTGCCGGAAGATCCTGGAGGAGGATCTCCTGCCGCTGGTCCAGTACTTCGCTTACGTGGAGATCACCAAGCGGAATCATCAGGCGCTCTGGCGGGAGTACGAGCGGGTCGCGGCCCGTTATCCGGAGACGTTTGCGCAGCGTCAGATCACCGACGTCGGCGACATCTTTCCGGTGTTCCACGATCTGTTTCAGAAGAGGGATGCGGCATGAGCACGAAGCGACAACCGCTTTCCACGGGCAGCGCCTGGACGTTCGAGCTCATCGACACATATGACCGGGAGATCGGCCGTATTGCCGAAAGCTTCGGCCTGGACACTTATCCGAACCAGATCGAGGTCATCCGCTCGGATCAGATGCTGGACGCCTACGCTTCCATCGGCATGCCGATCGGCTACAACCACTGGTCGTTCGGCAAGCACTTCGTCGATGTCGAGCGCAGCTATCAGAGCGGGGCCATGGGCCTCGCCTACGAAATCGTCATCAACTCGAACCCCTGCATCAGCTATCTGATGGAAGAGAACACCATGACCATGCAGGCGCTGGTGATCGCGCACGCCTGCTATGGTCACAACTCGTTCTTCAAGGGCAACTATTTGTTCCGTACCTGGACTGACGCCAGCGCCATCATCGACTACCTGCTGTTTGCCAGGAACTACGTGGCGAGCTGTGAGGAACGTTACGGCGTCACCGAGGTGGAAAAGATACTGGATTCCTGCCATGCCCTGATGCACTACGGCGTCGATCGGTACAAGCGCCCGTATCCGATCTCTGCCGAAGAGGAGAAGCGCCGTCAGGCGGAACGGGCGGAGTATGTGCAGCGGAACATCAACGACCTGTGGCGGACCCTGCCCAAGGCCCGGGCCGTGGACGAGGAGGAGAAGGTCTGCTTTCCGGAAGAGCCGGAAGAGAACCTGCTGTACTTCGTCGAGAAGCACGCGCCGCTGCTGGAACCCTGGCAGCGCGAGATCGTCCGTATCGTTCGCAAGGTGGCGCAGTACTTCTATCCGCAGCGGCAGACGCAGGTGATGAACGAAGGCTGGGCGTCATTCTGGCACTACACGCTGCTGAATCGACTGTATGACGAAGGCCTGGTGACGGATGGCTTCATGATGGAATTCCTCGCATCACATACCGCCGTCCTGTTCCAGCCTGGGTTCGATCATCCGGGCTATTCCGGAATCAATCCCTACGCACTGGGGTTCGCGATCTATTCCGATCTGAAGCGCATGTGCGAGCACCCCACCGACGAGGACCGGGAGTGGTTTCCGGACATCGCCGGTGCCAGCTGGCTCGAGGTTCTGCCCGGGGCGATGCGCGACTTCAAGGACGAATCGTTCATTCAGCAGTTCCTGTCTCCGAAGGTGATGCGGGACTTCCGGCTGTTCGGCATTCTGGATGACGATGCGGATTCCGAGATCGAGGTGCGGGCCATCCACGACTACAACGGCTACCGTCGTGTCCGCGAGCTGCTCGCCAGCCAGTACAACCTGGGTGACCGGGAGCCCAACATCCAGGTGACACGTGTCAACCTGAGGGGCGATAGGAGCCTGACCCTGCGCCATACCCAGCACGAACGCAGACCGCTTTCGGACTCGACGGACGAGGTGCTCAAGCACCTGCACCGATTGTGGGGCTTTCCCGTTCTGCTGGAGTCGACCTGGCAGGACGAGGTGGTGGGAACGCATCGCTGTCCGGCGCAGGAAGCCGGACAGGATGCGGCATAGGACTCACTCGTTGCCGAGCCGGATGTCGTAATAGGGGTAGGTAGCGCCACCGTAGTAGTTGGCCGACGCGTCGTAGCCACCGAGCAGGTCGAGCCCGCCCGGGCTCTTGTCGGGCATGATCGGGTCCGGCTCCTCGGACTCGGATTCAGCCTCTGTAAGGATCGTCTGGCTGCCGTCACCGACGCGCAGATCCGGTGAGTCCGTGAAGACCTCGTAGGTCAGCGTTTCTCCGTCGGGATCCTGCACGCGTATCCGTATCGTGCCGTCCGGTATGATCACCGAATAGCTGAGCACCAGAATGGAGAAGCTCAAGCCGGTCTGCTCCAGAACGAAAGCCAGGTCGACGATCGCCCAGTCCCCTTGAGGATTTACAACCTGCACGCGGGAACCTTCCTCGAGGCTCAACGTGGGATGCTCACCCAGAACCTGGTTGTAAGCGTAGTTGCCGTAGTCCCGGGGGTGGTCGTCCACGCTTCTGCAGGCGTTGCAGGGAATGACGGCGATGTCTGCGAGCGCTGTGGCGCTGTATACGATGCTGAGAATGATCAGGAGGCTACGCATTTTCGATTGCCTCCCCGATCGACATGTCGCCGGTCACCTCGGTCTGCAGCTCGGCCATGCGTTGAAGGATCAGTCTGGCATTGGAGCGGACCGTGTCGATCTCCTGCTGATCGACATCGGCCTTACGTAGTGCACGCTCCAACCTGCGGGAATCGAACCGTTTGTCGCCCAGCGTCTCACCGATGACGCTGAACACGAGCATCTGCTCGAGGTTCCTGACGATCGGTTTTCCATTCTCGCTGAGGTAGGCGTAACGGGTGCCGATGGCTTTGCGGAAGATTTCCGCATCGGCGGAGAGCGCGGCCGACCGGTAGAGGAGGCCGAGTCCGAACCGTTCCTCTTGAGGGTTCTCGGAGACGATCAGTCTCAGCCCGAGCGTCCCGGCGGCGTGGCTGTCGCCATAGGCCAGGCTGGCCAGCGTGTCGCTGTCCAGGCTGTCGTAGACGTCGACCTCCTGAATGGGGTCGCAGCCTGTGGCTTCGATCAGCTCACCGGTACGGGAGTCGGGAGTGAAGGTCGTGGTTGGGACGCATTGGTGCTGGTCGTTTTGCACGTACCACACAGGACGTTCCGCCGGCGTTTCTTCACCCGTTGAAGAGGTCTGGCTGGCACTGCGTGTGGAGACCACGGCGTCGCGGGTGGATTGCGATAGCTGCTGCTCTGTGGATTGGGAGAGTGGTGCGATGTTCTGATCGGTACGCTCGATGATCCGCCAGCCGATCAGTGCGGCTGCGGCGATGGTGATCGCCAGGATCGTTTGGACTCTGTTCACTGCTTCGCTCCTTTACTCGAGGGGCTGGTCAGTTCAGCACCGCGACCTGCGCTTGCATGAAGGTCGCTGTCCGGGCGGATTGTGCGAGCCGTAGGATGCATCGGGCGCGAGATCGTGCCGACAGCGACGCCGACAGGAACCGCGCGTCCATTGTGTGATGTAGCTCTCCACTGGTCTGTAGGAAATCGGATCTGTGCTAGGCCATGTGCTCCGCGCAACCGGCGCGGCGCTCTGCTAACGTCGGTGCATGGACGTTTATCTGGTGGGTGGCGCTGTCCGGGACGAGCTGCTTGGACGCGCGGTGACGGAGCGTGACTGGGTCGTGGTCGGCAGCACGGCCGACGAGCTGCTTGCCGCGGGATACCGCCTGGTCGGCAGGGACTTTCCCGTGTTTCTGCATCCGCAGACGGGAGAGGAGTACGCGCTCGCGCGCACCGAGCGGAAAACGGGTCCCGGTCATCAGGGCTTCGAGGTCGACGCGGACCCTTCCGTCACCCTGGAGGAGGATCTGCTGCGCCGGGACCTGACGATCAATGCCATGGCCAGGACCCCAGACGGTCTGCTCATCGATCCGTTCGGCGGCAGGGCGGATCTGGATGCACGTGTGCTTCGACACGTTTCCGCGGCATTCGAGGAAGATCCGCTGCGCGTGTTCCGGGTAGCCCGGTTCGCCGCCCGGCTTCCCTCGTTCCGGGTCGCCGAGGAAACTCTGGACCTCATGACCCGGATGTCGGATCGGGGCATGCTCGTGGAGCTGTCCGCGGAACGGATCTGGATCGAGCTCAGCAAGGCCCTGGAAGGTCCTGCTGCAGAGCGGTTCATCGCCGTGCTGAAGGCGTGCCGTGCGCTCGAACCCTGGTTCCGGGAGTTCGAGTCCGTCACCCCCGGGAATCCGGCCGGTCTCGAAACCACCACACAACGTTTTGCGGCTTACACGAGCCCGCTGGACGCTCACGCGCTGGAGTCCTTCTGCGATCGCCTGAGAGCCCCGAAGGCGTCCGCCCGACTGGCCATCTGGGTGGTACGGCATGGCGCGGTGGTTGCGGCCTGGCGGGAAGCCGATGCGGATGCCCTGTACCGGGCGCTGGCGGAAAGAGGTGCGTTCCGGCCGGACGGCGACCTGAACGATGCGCTTACCGTGATCGAAGCGCTGCATCGTGTGAGCCTCGATGACCTGCGAGACGCGATCGGGCGCATCAGAGCCGATGTCCGCCCTGATGTGTTGCAGGCCCAGGGTCTCGAGGGCAAAGCCCTGGGTGAAGCACTGGATGGCGCGCGAACTGCCGCCCTGGAAGCGGCTCAGCTCGTCAGGGGAACTCGAGACTCGTGACGAAGGTGGGTTCCGGGATGGGCGGCAGCGCCTGCTCGAGGGCGTAGGCCATCTGGATGAGCTCGGGTTCAGATTGTGGTCGTCCGACCAGACCGACGCTGATGGGCAGCCCGTCCACCATGCCGGCCGGTAGGACAATGCTCGGGTAGCCGGAGATGGCGGCGAGGTAAGCGGTACCGCCGAAGTTCGACGAGTCGCCATTTACCCAGTCAGTTTTCCATGCGGGCGCGTTCACGGGCACGAGCAGCGCGTCGAGCTCCTGCGTGGTGAACAGCGCGTCGAGATCTTCCCGGAGACGCGTCTGGACGAGGGCCAGGTCCTCGGCATACTGCGGGTCCTCCAGAGTGCCCATGGCTTCGGACTCGATGAATACGCTCTGACCGAAAATTGGCATGGCGGTATCCGCGTGGGCGTCGTTCCAGGCAATGAGATCCGCCAGGCTGTCCCGATCAGGCGGCAGTCCACGGTCTGCGAGATAGCGGTTCAGCCCGTCCCGGAACTCGCGGGCGAGGATGCGATAGGACGCCGGCCAGAATCCGTCGGGCGGTGAGTAGTCGACGGGATCCACCAGGGTGGCACCGATCTCCGAGAGGAGTTCCACCGATCGGGCGTACACCGCTTCGACCTTGGGTCGCGTACCGGCGCCGCGGTAGGAACGGTAGATGCCGATGCGCTTTTCCTCGAGGCGCGTGCCGTCCGGGTCGGGCATCAGCGAGTCGAAGCGGGCGTCCACCGCACCCGGGTCCGCGTCGTCCCGGCCCAGCATGGACTCCAGCAGCAAAGCCGCACCGCTCACGGTGCCCGCCATGGGGCCGGCGGTGTCCTGGGTGTGCGAGATGGGTGCGATGCCGGAGCGGCTGACCAGGCCCACCGTAGGTTTGATGCCGACGACACCGTTCAGGCTGGCCGGGCAGACGATGGAACCATGGGTCTCCGTACCGACAGCCAGGGGTACGAGGCGTGCAGCCACCGCGACCGCGGAGCCGCTGGAGGAGCCGCAGGGGTTCCGGTCCAGCACATAGGGATTGCGTGTCTGTCCGCCCATGCCACTCCAACCCGAGGTGGAGTTGCCGTCCCGGAAGTTGGCCCACTCCGAGAGGTTCGCGGTACCCAGAATGACGGCACCGGCGGCGCGCAGCCGCTCTACGAGGAAGGCATCCGATGCCGCCCGGTAGTCGGCGAGCGCGAGCGAACCTGCACCGGCGACGAGACCGGCGACGTCGATGTTGCCCTTGATCAGCACGGGCATGCCGTGAAGCGGGCCGACCGGACCGGACGCGGCGAGCCGGGCATCCAGGGCAGCGGCCTCGTCCAGCGCTACCGGGTTCAGTTCCAGCACCGCCCGCAGTCGGGGGCCGTTTCTGTCCAGCGCATCGATCCGGTCGAGGTAGTACCGCGCCACCACAGTGGCGGTGAGCTCGCCGCTGGCAAGTTTCCGGGCCAGCTCCGGTGCGGAATTGTTCATGGCTTCGACCTCGGCCGGCGGTTTGGAGCATGCAGCCGTCAGCAGAAGGGCTGTCAGAAGTAAGGTACCCGGAAGGCGGCCGCGCGCGGGAAAACGATTCATCGGACGTCCATATCCTCGACAGGCCGGCTGGTCCGGACACCCACCTGGCGGGTGCGGGGCAGAGCGGCCGGCTTGCACACCTCCACCTCCAGTCGGCGCATTGTGCCATCGAAGAGCGCATCCGCGAGCCGTTCCGCCAGTGTTTCGATGAGGTGGAAACGGCCTGCCGCGGCGATCTGCTCGATCTTCTCGGCAAGCGCCACGTAGTCGACTGCGTGGTCGAGTTCGTCACCAGCCGCCGCGTCACGGAAGCTCGTTTCGATCTCCAGGCTCACGAGCAGACGCTGACGGCTCTGCCGTTCGTCGGGATGGACGCCGATCACGCACTCGACGGGCAGCTCACGGATGAACAGCGTTCCCATGCCTGACTCACCCCGGTGCCAGCGCGGGCAGTTCGGCCATGGGCCACCGCGCACGGACGGCGATGACGTGCTCGGTGCGCTGGCCGGCGAGCAGACGCTGACAGCCGGCGTAGGCGATCATGGCGCCGTTGTCCGTGCACAGCGCCGGCGCGGGATAGAGCACGCGTGCATCGAGCCGATCTGCCAGGGCGCTGCGCAGGCGCCGGTTCGCGCTGACCCCGCCGGCCATCAGCAGTGTCGTGCACCCGGTTGCCTCGAGCGCGCGACGGCACTTGATGACCAGCGTATCGACCACCGCCTCTTCGAACGCTCTGGCAATATCGGCCCGGTCCTGTTCTGAAAGAGGCTCCGTGGCCGAGACCGTGTTCAGCGTGAATGTCTTCAGGCCGCTGAAGCTGAAGTCGAGCCCGGGACGATCGGTCATGGGTCGGGGAAAGGTGAACCGCCCGGGATCGCCGGTTTCGGCGCACCGTGCCAGAGCGGGCCCACCAGGATAGTCCAGGCCGAGCATCTTCGCCGCCTTGTCGAACGCCTCGCCGGCCGCGTCATCCACGGACTCACCCAGCATTTCGTAGGCGCCGATGCCCGATACCCTGACGAGCTGGGTGTGGCCGCCGGAGACGAGCAGGGCCACGAAAGGCAGCTCGATGTCACCTCCGGCGCCGAGCAGCGGTGCGAGCAGGTGGCCCTCCATGTGGTGAACGGCGATGGCCGGTATGCCGAGGGTCCAGGCCAGGGTCTGACCGAAACCAGCGCCCACCATCAGCGCACCCACCAGCCCCGGTCCCGCCGTGTAGGCCACCGCATCGAGTTTCGACAATGGGACACTCGATTCGTCCAGAATGTTGCGTATAAGTGACACCAGCCGCCGTACGTGATCCCGGGAAGCGAGCTCGGGCACGACGCCGCCGTAGTCCGCGTGCAGATCGGTCTGGCTGTGCAGTGCTTCGGCCAGCAGACCGCACTCGCTGTCATAGAGGGCGACACCGGTTTCGTCGCAGGAGGTTTCGATGCCGAGAACGCGCATGGGCGCGCAGTGTACCCGTTTTTCAAACCCTTCCACCGGCGTGCCCGTCCGCCGGCGTTCACCGGACGTCAGCCGGTGTGAAATGCCTGCCAACGCCTTGCTTTCGGCGTTGATCTTTACTGGCGAACTCTTTTTGCAATGCGGTTTTGATCCCAGTAGAATTCGCGGCCTTTCACCGTCAGCAGCAGCAGATGCCCAGCGTAAAAGTCAAAGAAAACGAGCCGTTCGATGTCGCCCTGCGTCGCTTCAAGCGCTCCTGCGAGAAGGCGGGCGTGCTCTCCGAAGTGCGTCGCCGGGAGTTCTACGAGAAGCCGACGGCCGTTCGTAAGCGCAAGGCCGCAGCGGCAGTGAAGCGGCACCTGAAGAAGCTTCAGCGCGAAGCCCGCCGTTTCGAGAAATCCTACTGATCCGGGAGGCGCCAGCCTCCCACCTGCCCAAGCCGATTGAAGATGGCCGATCTCAAGGCCCACATCCTCGAAGAAACCAGGACCGCGATGAAAGCCCGTGACAAGGCTCGAGTCGGCGCGCTGCGCATGATCAGTGCGGACATTCAGCGCGTGGAGGTCGACGAGCGACGCACACTCTCCGACGACGACGTGCTGGGTGTACTAACCCGGATGCTCAAACAGCGCCGCGATGCGCTCAGTCAGTTCGAAGCCGCCGGCCGTGACGACCTGGCGGAGCAGGAACGATTCGAGATCGACGTGATCGAGGGCTTCATGCCGGCTGCCATGTCGGATGCGGACATCGAATCCCTGGTCGACCGTGTCGTGACCGAGACGGGTGCTGCGGGCATGAAGGATATGGGCCGGGTCATGAGCGCCGTAAAGGCAGCGGTGACCGGGCGTGCCGACATGGCAGTGGTGAGCGCGAAGGTCAAGGCCCGCCTCGGCTGACGGGCACAATCACTTACGATCGGTGCTCGCGATCACGCTAAACTCGGTGTTCGCGGACTTCGACGTCATTCCATGTCTCAGCTGATCCCCGTCATTCTTGCAGGTGGTACCGGTACCCGGCTCTGGCCGTTGTCCCGGGCGCTGTTTCCCAAGCAGTTTCACGCGCTGTTCTCCGACCGCTCGCTGTTTCAGGACACCCTGGCGCGAGCCCGGCACGTCACCGGGGAGGCGCCGATCATCGTCTGCAACGAGGAACACCGGTTTCTGGTGGCGGAGCAGTGCAGAGCCCTCGGCATCGAGTGGCGGCGTCTGATACTGGAGCCGGAAGGGCGCAATACGGCGCCGGCCATCGGCCTCGCGGCGCTGGCTGCGCCAGCTGATGCGACACTGCTCGTCCTGCCGTCCGATCACCTCATCCGGGACGAAACCGCGTTCGGCGATGCGGTGCGGGCCGCACACCAAGCAGCGGATCGGGGTGGGCTCGTGACCTTCGGTGTGGTGCCGAGCCATCCTGAGACGGGTTACGGCTATGTGCAGGCGACCGGATCCGGTGTTGAGGCGCGACCGGTGGCGGCGTTCGTGGAGAAACCGGACATCGAACGGGCCAGAGAATATGTTGCGTCGGGAGACTACTTCTGGAATTCCGGCATGTTCGTCTTCGGCGCGACCACGTACCTCGACGAGCTGCGACGACTGGCGCCGGTCATGACCGGTTGCCTCGAGCAGGCCTACCAGGAAGGCACCGTCGACCTCGACTTCTTCCGACCGGGAAAGAGCTTCCTGCAGTGCCCGTCGGATTCCGTCGACTACGCGGTCATGGAAAAGACGGACCGGGCCTGGACTGTCCCGGCCGCCTTCGACTGGTCGGATGTGGGCAGCTGGTCGGCCATCCTCGCCGCGTCGGAGCGTGATCAGCGGGGTAACCACATCCGGGGTGACGTGGTCTCCGTGGACACCCAGGGCTCCTACCTGCAGGCGGACCACCGTCTGCTCGGCGCCATCGGTGTGGAAAACCTGATCGTGGTGGAAACCGCCGACGCCGTACTGGTTGCAGCCAGGGACCGGGTCCAGGACGTAAAAGACCTGGTGGAACGGCTGAAGGTGGATGATCGTGACGAGTACGTCAGTCACCGGGAGGTGTTCCGTCCCTGGGGCAGCTACGAAGGGGTGGAGCACGGAGATCGTTATCAGGTGAAGCGCATCCGTGTGAAGCCCGGTGAGCGGTTGTCCCTGCAGATGCACCACCATCGCGCCGAGCACTGGATCGTTGTTCGCGGCACGGCGGAGGTCACCCGGGGCGAGGACATCTTCATGCTGGCCGAAAACGAGAGCACCTATATTCCACTGGGCACCACGCACCGGCTGGCCAATCCCGGACGACTGCCGTTGGAACTGATCGAGGTGCAGGTGGGCGCCTATCTGGGTGAGGACGACATCGTGAGGTTTGAAGACGTGTACGGCCGCTGAAAGCGGCCGTACGTAACGAGTTTGGCGAAGCCAAACTCGCGTGTACCCGGCCGCTGAAAGCGGCCGTACCTGGATCGAAGCCGGGTCGCGGGTCTGTGATAACTTAGCCTGATGGCGGGCCGCATCCCTCAGTCCTTCATCAATGATCTGCTGGCGAGAACCGATATCGTCGACGTGATCGACGCCCGGGTGCCGCTCAAGAAGGCCGGCCGGGACTACAAGGCGCGCTGTCCGTTTCACGAGGAAAAAACGCCGTCCTTCCACGTCGTTCCCGACAAGCAGTTCTACCACTGCTTCGGCTGCCAGGCTTCCGGCACCGCGCTGACGTTCCTCATGGAGTACGACGGGCTGGAGTTCGTCGAGGCGGTGGAGACGCTGGCCAGGCTGGCCGGTGTGGAAGTGCCGCGGGAGGCGGACCGTGGCGGACCATCCGGCGGTGACCAGTCGCGTCTCTATGACGTGCTGGCCAGAGCGGAGAGGTTCTATCGGAGCCGGTTGAAGACCTCGTCTGCTGCCGTGGCATATCTGAAGGCGCGGGGACTGACAGGTGTCGTTGCGCGCGACTTCGCCATCGGCTACGCGCCGGACGGATGGCATACGATCCAGGAAGCTTTCAGCGCCGACAAGGAGGTCAGGGAAGCGGACCTGCTGGCTGCCGGTCTGCTCACCCGTAACGAGAAAGGCAACGTCTACGACCGCTTCCGTGACCGAATCATGTTCCCCATTCGTGACACACGGGGGCGGGTGATCGGTTTCGGCGGCCGTGTCATGGGCGACGCGGATGGGCCGAAATACCTGAACAGTCCCGAGACGCCCGTGTTCCACAAGGGCCGGGAGCTGTACGGGCTGTTCGAGGCGCGCAACGCGCTGCGTCGAATCGACCAGCTCATCGTGGTCGAGGGCTACATGGACGTGGTGGCGCTATCTCAAGCGGGTGTGGCGAACGCGGTGGCGAGCCTCGGCACCTCGGCGACGGCGGAGCACTTCCAGAAGCTCTATCGCTACTGCGAGGAGGTGGTCTGCTGTTTCGACGGCGATGCCGCAGGGCGTCGTGCGGCCTGGAAGGCGCTCGAGAACGCATTGCCGACACTCACCGACGGCCGCCAGCTGAAATTCATGTTCCTGCCGGAAGGTGAAGATCCGGACAGCCTGGTGCGTCGGGAAGGTAAAAAAGCGTTCCGGAATAGGATCGGTCAGGCGCTGCCGGCCATCGAGTATCTGTTCTCGGAGCTCGGTTCCGGCCTGGATCTTCGCCAGCTGGATGGTCAGGCTCGGCTGGCCAGCCTGGTCATGCCCCACATCGAAAAGGTGCCGCAGGGCGTGCTCAAGCAGCTGATGAAGAACCGGCTGACCCAGCTCACCGGGTTGTCGGCTGACGCGGCCGAAGGGAAGATCCGTACGGCGGCGAAGCGCGTTCAGAGCGCATCGGTCGAGCTGCTGACACCCCTGACAAGGCGGTTGCTGAGTGGTCTGCTCAGGGTTCCGGAAGCGCTGCAGACCCTGCCGGCGGAGCTGAGAGTGGAAGTGGTGCGCCATGCGGACCATGACATTTTCGCGGAAATTGTCAAATATATAGATGAAAATCCAGATACGGATCGGAGCGAGCTGGTTGGCCGCTGGGCAGGCCAGCCGGTCGGCGCGGAACTCGCGAGGCTTGCCGATGCGCCGCACTCACTGCCGGAATCCGCGGTTGCCCAGGAGCTGAGAGACGGTCTCGAGAGCTATGTGTCGGGCAAGGCGAGGGAGGCGAGGCAACGCGCACTCAAGGACCTGAAGGAGTCGCCGAGCGCCGAAAAACTGAGGGCCCTTCAGTCGTTGCGCCCGTCTTCGCCGCACTCCGTGCCGGAAGCCGGGTCTAACTCTGACTGAGGGCGCTTGGAAATCGACTTTGTAGTCTCCATATCCCGTGAGTATAATCGCCCGTTTGTCCGGGCCTGGGTGGGGCAGGCTTGAGGCTACGCGCTGTTTTTTTGACTGTTTACTTGTGGTGCTGAATAACTGGGGACGATGGACACGTCCGCTGGGGGCTGGCCAGCCAGCGCCCGTGGTTGTGCGTAGTACGGCCGTTCGGGGCGGTTTGCACAGGCAGGTAGACACAGACACAGAGGGTCTATGAGCAACGAAATCCAACAGCAGGAATCTCGACTGAAGGAACTCATCGCCAAAGGCAAGGAGCAGGGTTACATCACCTACTCCGAGGTCAACGACCATTTGCCTGACGACATCAGCGATCCGGATCAGATCGAAGACATCATCAGGATGATCAACGATATGGGGATCACCGTTTACGAGACGGCCCCGGACACGGACGAACTGCTGAATGCCGGTGAGAACACTGCAGACGAGATTGCAGCCGAGGAGGCCGCCGCGGCACTGGCCGCTGTGGAAACGGAGGCCGGTCGCACAACGGATCCGGTCCGTATGTACATGCGCGAAATGGGTACCGTCGAGCTGCTGACCCGGGAAGGCGAGATCGCCATCGCCAAGCGGATCGAGGAAGGCATTCGAGATACCCTGACGGCACTCGCCTACTATCCCGGTGCGGTGGAGTACCTGCTCGAGACCTACGCGGAGGTCACCAAGGAAGGCAAGCTCGGGGATCTGCTCGTCGGCTATCTGGATCCCACCGACGACGTGCCCCAGGCACAACAGGTCCAACCGGGCCAGAGCGACGATGACGATTCCGACGACGAGGAAGAGGACAAGGGTCCCGATCCCGTCGAGGCGAAGAAGCGATTCACAGCGCTCAAGCGCCAGTACAACAAGACTCAGAAAGTCATCAAGGAAAAAGGCCGCTCCCACAAGGACGCCCAGGCGCAGCTGGAGAAGCTGGGTGAGGTCTACTCGCCCTTCAAGCTCGTGCCGCGCCATTTCGACGAGATGGTGGAGATGGCCCGCAACGGTCTCGATCGTGTGCGCCGTCAGGAACGCATCATCATGAACGCTTGCGTGAGGACTTGCGGCGTTCCGCGGGACGTGTTCCGCAAGGCGTATCTCGGCAACGAGACGAGCGTGGCGTGGGTCAACCGTCTGATCAAGCAGAAGAAGGATTATTCATCCGCCCTGGATGTGCACAAGGATGAAGTCATCCGGGCGCAGAAGAAGCTCAAGTCGGTGTGCATGGAGACCGGCCTGACGGTTGGCGACATCAAGGACATCAACCGCCGCATGTCTCTCGGTGAAGCGAAAGCACGCCGGGCAAAGAAGGACATGGTCGAAGCCAACCTGCGCCTGGTGATCTCCATTGCCAAGAAATACACGAATCGCGGCCTGCAGTTCCTGGATCTGATTCAGGAAGGCAATATCGGCCTGATGAAGGCCGTGGACAAATTCGAGTACCGGCGTGGTTACAAGTTCTCCACGTACGCGACGTGGTGGATTCGTCAGGCCATCACCCGCTCCATCGCAGATCAGGCGCGAACCATCCGGATACCCGTGCACATGATCGAGACCATCAACAAGCTCAATCGGGTGTCCCGGCAGATGCTGCAGGAGATGGGTCGGGAGCCCACACCTGAAGAGCTCGGCGAGCGTATGGACATGCCCGAAGACAAGGTGCGTCGGGTACTGAAAATTGCGAAAGAACCGATATCCATGGAGACACCGATCGGTGATGATGAGGACTCCCACCTGGGTGATTTCATCGAAGACATCACCATTGGTTCGCCGGTTGAATTGGCAACTGGCGAAGGTCTCAAGGAAGCGACCCGGGAGGTACTGGGCGGTCTGACCGCGCGGGAAGCGAAGGTGCTACGCATGCGCTTCGGCATCGACATGAACACGGACCACACGCTCGAAGAGGTCGGCAAACAGTTCGACGTCACCCGCGAGCGGATCCGGCAGATCGAAGCCAAGGCGTTGCGCAAACTCCGGCACCCGAGCCGGTCAGAACACTTGAGAAGTTTTCTTGACGAATGGCTGGATGGTGGGCGCTCTTAGGTCACAAAATGAATCAATATTGAAACACAATGGAGTTTTAATTGATTTCTGATGTGGTTTAATAGCCCGGTTTTTGGCCGCCAAAGAGCGGGCGGTCACCGTGGAAAACAATAACTATAACAACAACTAAACAACTGAAGTGACGAGACTATGAACTCGACACCTTACAAGGTCGAACCCCAGAGTAAGTATGCAAGTCTCGCCGCGGCCCTCGATGCCGCGGCGGACGGTCAGACCGGCTACAACTTCTACAATGCCAAGGGCGAGCTGGAGCACCAGCTGCCCTACAGCGTGCTGCGGGAAGAGGCCATGGTGCTGGCGCGCAAGCTTGCTTCGCTCGAGCTGCCGCGCGGCGCGCGGATGGCGATCGTCGCGGATACGCACCCGCTCTTTCATCGTTACTTCTTTGCCTGCCAGTATGCGGGCCTGATTCCTGTACCCGTACCTGCAGCGCTGCAGCTCGGCGGCAGTGAAGCGTACATCCGGCAACTGCGTCTGCTCCTGCAGAGCTGCACGGCTTCGGTGGCCGTTGCGCCGCCGAGCTTCGTTGATTTTCTGCATGAAGCCGGTGCTGGCCTCGATCTGGCCGTGTGCGGTGGCAGCGAGCTCTTCGAGCGTCTGCCGGAATGCAGCAGAACGCTGGAGCCGCTGGACACCGGTGAGCCGGCCTATCTTCAGTACACGTCCGGCAGTACCCGATTCCCGCGCGGTGTGGAGATGACCCAGGAAGCGGTCATGAACAACCTGCGGGAAATCTGTGACATCGGCGTTCAGGTCACGGACGAGGACCGCCTCGTATCGTGGCTGCCTTTCTATCACGACATGGGCCTTGTGGCCTTCGTGCTGGGCGCGCTGTACAGCCAGCTGTCCGTGGACTATCTCAGCCCGCGGACGTTCGCGATGAGGCCACGGCTGTGGCTCAAGATCATCAGTGACAATCGCGGCACGGTGTCTTCGAGCCCGCCGACCGGGTATGCGCTGTGCGCAACCCGCCTGCGGGAGGCGGACCAGCAGCGATACGATCTTTCGAGCTGGCGGGTCGCCTGCGTCGGTGCCGAGCGGATACACCCGGAGCAGCTGCGCAGGTTTGCCAAGCTGCTCGAGCCGGTAGGCTTCAATCCGAAGGCTTTCGTTGCCTGTTACGGCATGGCGGAGTGTGGTCTCGGCATCAGCTTTGCGCCGCTCGGCGAAGGCATGCACATCGATCGAGTCGGTAAGGATCTGATGATCGAAACCGGCCGTGCCGAACCGGCTGACGAAGACTATCTGGAACTCGTGGATTGCGGAGCACCGCTGCCGAGCTACGAGACCAAGGTATGCGACGACGAGGGCAATCCGCTTCCGGAGCGCCAGTGTGGCCGCATCTGCGTGCGTGGCCCCAACGTCATGCGCGGCTATTTCAACGACCCGGAAACCACCCGCGAGGTGCTGACCGAGGATGGCTGGCTGGATACCGGTGACATCGGCTACCGGATCGGCGACCACATCGTCATCACGGCCCGTCGCAAGGACGTGATCATCGTCAACGGTCGCAACCTCTGGCCGCAGGATCTCGAGCATCTGGCGGAAACCACCCCGGGTGTGCGCATGGGCGATACTTCCGCCTTTTCTGTCACCCGCCCGTCCGGCGAAGAGCTGGCCGTGCTGGTGGTCGAGTCGCGCAAACCGCAGCCCGAACTGGCCAGTACGCTGGCCGGGCTCATGCGCTCGCATTTCGGCGTCACACCGTACATCGACATGGTGCCGCCGCGCACCCTGCCGCGTACGTCGTCGGGTAAGCTTTCCCGTTCGAGAGCTTGTGCGGACTTCATCGCGCGGATGACGTGGGATGCGGACGGACAGCCCGTGCCGATCGGGGATGACCGCCAAGAGGCGAATGCCTGACGCCCGACCGAACCCGGCTCGGCTATCGAAAGGCAGCATTCTCCTAACCGGCGCGACCGGTTTCATCGGTCGGAGAATTCAAGCCAGGCTACTGAGCAACGGCTGGCAGGTCAGGGTGCTGGCACGATCGTCGTCCGACCGGCTTGGTCATCTCGATCCTGCTGCGAAGATCGTTCACGGTTCCCTCACTGACACGGCTGCGCTGCGCCGTGGACTGGCCGGGACCGTCGCCGTCATCAACTGCGCCGGTACGGTTCGAGGTTCGAGCTTCGAGGACTTCGAGACTGCCAATGTCAGCGGTGTGCGCGCGCTGTGCGACGCCATGCAGGCATTGAGTACGCCGCCGGCGCTGCTGCACCTGTCGTCGCTGGCTGCCGAAGCCCCGGAACTTTCGCACTACGCCCGGTCGAAGCGGGAAGGCGAGCGGGTTCTCGCTGCGCACGACAGCCTGCGCTGGACGGTACTTCGTCCTCCTGCGGTGTACGGCCCCGGCGACACGGAAATGCGGCCGGCGCTGGCCTGGGCGCGGCGCGGGTTCGTACCCGTTCCCGGCGGTGATCCGAACCAGCGATTGTCCCTGCTGCATGTGGACGATCTGGTGGAGGCGGTCTGCGCCTGGTTGGAGGCGCCAGAGGTTCATCTGCACCAGGTCTACAGTCTCGATGACGGCAAGGCCGAAGGTTACGACTGGTACGAGCTGGCTGCCGCGGCAAGCGCCGGTTCGGGCCGTCGCCCTATCATTATCCGGTTGCCAGGCGGACTTCTGAGTGCAGTGGCCTGGATCAACGAATCCCTGGCTCGACTGACCGGCAGAGCCGTGATGCTCTCCCGGGGTAAGGTACGCGAACTGACGCGCGCGCGGTGGGTCGCCGACAGCTCGTCGTTTCAGCGCGCCAGCGGCTGGCACCCTTCAATCCCGCTTGCCCAAGGCGTGAGCGGCCTGTTTGAATCGTAACCTGACCTCATTGGATCGGAGTGAACTCCATGACCGAGACAGAATCCCAGCTGTGTCAGCTGTTGAGAACGGCGCTGGATAAGGAGTTCACTGGTCTCGACGCGACGACGGATCTGGTGGACGACCTCGATCTGGAATCCATCCAGGTGATGGACTTCATCGCCGAGGTGGAAGATCACTTCGACATCCTCATCGAGGTGGACCGGCTCGCTTCGATCCGGACGCTCGGCGAGCTGGCGCAGCTGGTTGACGAAGAAACAGGTTGAAGGAGTCGAGCGGATGAGCCTACTGGCGAAATTCAGCGATCTGGCCGAGCAGCGTGCAGCGCTAGGCAGTGCGGATCCGAGCAAGGTCGTGATCGAGACGATTCTGTCACCGACGGAAGCGATCATTAACGGCCGCCACACCATACTGGCCGGGACCAACAACTACCTGGGATTGACCTTCGATCCGGACTGCATTGCAGCCGGGCAGGACGCGCTGGCGAGGCTCGGCACCGGTACCACCGGTTCCCGCATGGCGAATGGCAACTACTCCGGGCACCGCGCGCTCGAGCAGGAGCTGGCGGAGTTCTATGGCTATCCCTACGCCATGATCTTCTCGACGGGGTATGCGGCCAATCTGGGCGTGCTGTCGGCGCTGCTCGGTCCGGATGACGCCGTTCTACTCGATGCGGATGCCCACGCGAGTCTCTACGACGGGGCCTCCATGACCCGGGCCGGCATCTACCGGTTCAAGCACAACGATCCGGACAGCCTGGACAAGCGGCTGTCGCGGCTGAAGGATCGGGCGGCGCGCACGCTCGTCGTGATCGAGGGTCTCTACAGCGTCCTCGGCGACACCGCACCGCTGCAGGCGTTCGTGGAGGTCAAGGAGCGGCACGGTGCGCTGCTGATGGTGGACGAAGCACACTCGCTCGGTGTCTACGGCGAGCACGGCCGCGGCGTGGTTGAATCGTCCGGTACTCAGGATCGGGTGGACTTCGTGGTCGGCACGTTTTCGAAGAGTCTGGCCAGCACGGGTGGGTTCTGCGTCAGCCGCCACCGGGAGCTCGAGCTCTTTCAGTATGCGAGCCGTCCCTACATGTTCACCGCATCTCCCTGCCCGAGCGTGATCGCGACGACCAGAGCCGCGCTGCACGCGCTCAGAACGCGACCGGAGCTCAAGAACCGGTTGTGGCACAACGCCGAGCGGCTCTACGGAGCGCTCAAGGAGAGGAACCTCTGGCTGGGTCCGGAGGTGAGTCCAGTGGTCGCCGTCCGCCTGGAAGACCGCGGGCTGGCGCTGAATGCCTGGCAGCGACTCCTGGAATCCGGCGTTTACTGCAACCTGATGCTGCCCCCGGCAGCCCCGGAAGGCGGCAGCCTGCTCCGGTTCAGCCTTTCCGCTGCACACACGGACGGGCAGGTCGACACGCTCATCGAGCGCATTGCTGCCCTCGGTCTCTAGAAGGACCTCCTCATGACGACACGCGCGTACATCATCGGCGACAGCGCGGTGATGCTCTGGGGCATCAGCGCAAGGGAACGTCTGCGCCGACAGCTCGCGAGCCTTCCGGATCTGGTACTCGTGGACAGCCGTGACGAGCTGGAGGGTGCCGAATCCGCGTTGCTGCTGCGTGCCGACTATCTGTACGAGGTTCGTACGCTCTCAGCGCTCATGACCCGGCGTGGCGTGCTGGAACATGAGGGGAATGCCGCCGCCGCGCATGTGACGGCTTCAGAAGTCTCGGCGGCCATGTCCGCGCTGGAAGACGGCGATGCCGCTGGTCTCGACCGGTTCGAGGTGGATGCACTGCAGACCTTCGAGTCGTCGTTGCGCCGTACTGACCCGCCGACCCTGGCGCCGCTCAAGGACGCGGACAGGGCAGCCCTCTCGAACCGGCTCTATGGCAGCGCCTACAAGGGTGTGACCGACCTGGTCACCAAATTCTGGTGGCCGAAACCGGCCAAGCGGGTCGTGGCCTGGTGCGCCGATCGGCACATCACGCCCAACATGGTGACGGTGACCGGCCTGCTGCTGATGCTGCTGGCCGGCTGGTGCTTCTATGAGGGTGCCTATCTCACCGGCCTGCTGGCGGGATGGATCATGACGTTCCTCGATACGGTGGACGGCAAGCTGGCACGGGTGACGGTGAAGTCGAGTCGCGTCGGTCACTGGCTGGATCACGGCATGGATCTCATCCACCCGCCGTTCTGGTACTGGCTCTGGGGGTTGGGGCTCGCTGTTCCGCCCACGCTCTGGGGATTCGATGCCGGCACGCTCTACGCGTGGATTTTCGTGGGCTACGTCGGTGGCCGACTCGCCGAGGGGTTGTTTCACTTTCTGGGCGATCTGTCGCTCTTCACCTGGCGACCGTTCGATGCCTACTTCCGGCTGATCACCGGGCGGCGCAACCCGAGCCTCATCCTGCTGACGCTGTTTACTCTGATCGGTCGGCCCGACTGGGGATTCCTGGCGGTGGTGATCTGGACCGTGGCTTCCACCGTCGTGCTGGTGGTGCGCCTGCTGCAGAGTCTGGCCGTCCGCCAGTTCAAGGGCGAACCGCTCACCTCCTGGATGGCGGATCCCATGCGGGCTGCCAGCGACCATCCAGTGGCGT